>JBCBHI010000480.1:0-4515 GCA_038525885.1 Bacteroidota bacterium | reverse complement strand
CCTTTGACTATACACAAGAAAACTACACCTACCACCTTTGGGTAATGGAGGGTTTCACTTCTTACTATGCTAGTGCGGCGTTACAACGGGCAGGTATCACCTCCAAAGATGATTTTATCACTTCTCTATTCAATATCATCAACGGGGTAGAAAGCCGCCCAGGCAACCAACTACAGCCGGTGGCTATGGCCAGTTTTGATGCCTGGATCAAGCAATACCGCCCCAACGAGAATAGCTATAACACTACCATCTCCTACTACCCCAAAGGACAAGTGTTAGCAGCATTGCTAGACCTGATGATCTTGCATGAAACCGAAGGCCAAAAAAGCCTGGACGATATAATGCAGTATCTGTGGGAGTTCTATAAGGAGGAAGACCGAGGCTTTACGGATGAGGAGTTGCTTGAAGCTTTTGAAACCGTGAGCGGAATGGAGCTAGACGATTGGTTTGAAAAGCACGTCTATGGCACCGAACGTCCTGACTATGAGACCATTTTTGGTTATGCAGGTATAGAGGTAAATGATGAACTCAAGGACAATACCATTCCGTACTGGGGTGGTGGCCTATCCTCCGAAGGAGGAGTTCTCAAAGTCACCTCGGTACACCGTGGGGCTTCAGCCTACGAAGGCGGCATCAACGTAAAGGATGAAATCTTGGCCGTAGACGGTTTTCGGGTTCGTTCGGAAAAGGGCATCGACACTTACTTGGAAATGGCAGGGTCGGCAATACGGTGGACGTCACTATCAGTCGGGAGGACATTCTTCAAACCCTAACGATGGAGGTGAAACCGATCAACCGAGTACGGCTAGCCCCACGCCTGAAACCAAACATGACCAGCGCCCAACGAAATATACTCGACACATGGCTTCGCAAAATGGGCGAGTAACGATGAATTGAAGTCTAATCAGCCTGAACAAAGGCCATCTGGAACGAGGTGGCCTTTGTGCTTTTCTACCGAAGACTACCCCCACCTTCTCGCAGGAACTGGCAGCGAATTGTCCGCTAACCCACATTTTTGCTCAGTCTGCGTCACTGATACCCGCCTACGACCGTTTATCAACCCAGCTTCAACAATGGGCTAGTTTGCCCGTTGTTATGGGTGGAACTTTCAAACCCAAATGCACTCATGAAACGTGTTTTTACGCTAATGATCTTAGGCTTGGCAATTGTCACTGCCGCACACGCACAGCGTGGTCCCAAATTCCCCGGTTTGCAAAAAAGCCCCACCGATATCTCGTACATGAAAGACGGTAACGAGGTAGTGGCTAAGGTGGTATACAGCCGCCCATTCGTAAATGGAAGGGAGATCTTTGGTGACTTGGTACCTTACGGTAGGGTATGGCGTACTGGTGCTGATGAAGCTACTGAGATTACTTTTTACCGGGACGTAACCTTTGGTGGTACTGAAGTAGCCGCAGGTACGTATACGTTGTTTACCATCCCCAATGAAGGCGAGTGGGATGTAATCCTGAACAGCGACCTGCACCAGTGGGGAGCGTACCGTCGCAAGGCAAGCAATGACATGTACACGGTAAAAGCCGAAGTGTCTAGCCTGGAAGATTCGGTAGAGAATTTTGCCATTGTGTTTACCAAGGATGGCGAATTGGCGATGGCTTGGGATAAGACCATGGCTGCCGTTACCGTAGAATAAGGCTTGCTTCGCACAAGTCGAAAACCTTCAGGCCTGGTTGCTAAGCAGCCAGGCTTTTTTTGTACATGGGGTTGAATAAGGGATTGCTTGTAGCTCCTTGCTGCAATTTCAGGTGGTGCTTTTTCAGTATTCAGGGGGGGTAGAGGCTTAAGTTGTTGGTGTCGCCGGGGCGCGTAGCCTCTGCTTAAATACCAACGACGGCAAACAGCTGAGAGGTTGTGTGCGTAGTCTGACCAATAACAGCGGAGCATTTTGCGGAATCAGTGGTAAGACCACTTAAAGTGGTCCCACCACGAGATCAGCCCCTAATTTTGTGTGCCGCCAGGCTGAATTGATTCTACTTAGGGGAAGCCTGGCTAGTGAGCCATTGGGCGTCCGCACGAGCAAGTTCGACGGGAGTAAGAAGAAAGTATTGATCTACTGCTGTAAAAGGCCTTGTTATGGTATTCTCAATTTGCCAGCTGATTACCATACCTCCTACCCTTCATTAGCTCATCTGTTTCCCCCATTGTATCTTTCACGATGGAAAACTGGTTCGTGAGATTTATTGGGCGGTTGGTGATTAAATTGGGCAGGTGGAAGATTGTGGAGGGGCTGCCTAAAGGGGTAAAAAAGGCAGTTTTGGTTAGTGGACCGCATACTAGCAACTGGGATTTCCTTTGGTCTCGTTTTGCCATGTACTCCCTGGGGGTACCCGTAAAATTTGCCATCAAAAAAGAGTTTATGCGGTTTCCTTTGGGGCCCATTTTGCAGGGTATGGGAGCTATTCCCATTGACCGGTCCAACCCTGGAGCCGGACAAGCCGGAGGAAAGTCCAGCACGGAGGCCATTGTGGAATTTTTCAACCGCCACGAGTACCTCTACCTTCTTGTTACGCCAGAAGGTACTCGTGCATATTCCCCTAACTGGAAGACCGGATTCTACTACGTGGCGCAGCAGGCCGGTGTACCGATTTTTCCTGCCTATCTCAATTACGCTACGCGTGAGGCGGGCATCGGTCCGCGGTTTGAACCTACAGGCGATGTGGAGGCGGATATTGAGGCATTGAAGGATTTCTTCAGACCTATTCCTGGGCGTTACCCTGAAAAGGGCATCCGTTGAGTATTCCTGTCTATTTTACCTTACTTGACTGTGATGAAACGCTGATCCTCTACATTTTTTTGTAATTTCATGCACGCAGAAAAAGAGGATTTTTGTGGGGTGGATTTCATAAGAGATCCTTTTTGTGTAGTATAGAATCAATATAAGACGACCACCAAACAATATGATCAAGAGGCAACTGAGTGAATTGATCCGCCTGGCTACCATAGACAACGATCTGGATTCCCGGGAACTGGAGCTCATCACCAAAATAGGCAAGGTAAATGGCTTGAATGAGGACGAAATTCACGACCTCATTGGCAATCCTGAGCCTTTGGAAAATGTAGACATCCTCACGGACGACGAGAAATTCGAATACCTCTACAATGTGGTTCAGTTGATGAAAGTAGACCGTCAGGTATTCAAGTCAGAGATTGTTTTCTGTCAGCGACTGGCGAGCAAATTAGGATACAAAGAGGGAGTCATTGCTAAGATGTCCCAACGAATCTATTCTGACCCTAACATCACGGCAGACCGGGAAGATCTGAAGCGTGAAGCTCAAAAATATTTGATGGACTAGGCTACCGCTTGGTCCTCCAACATGCAACCCGGTATGGCTACTGTCATACCGGGTATTTTTTTACCTTACGGGCCCGATGGCCAATCCGATTGCACAGAATCCGACGCACCGCAACGTATACTTACTCTCTTGGGTAGCGGTGGCGGCCCTCCATACGCTATCCGTCCGCTGGACGATGGAGTTAGCCTGGACTGATGCCATTTTGGAAGGTATCGTTTACAGTGCTCTGTTCGGCTTGGTGGGTTTGGTAGTATGGTACATTGTCCGTTTTAGCGGTATTGGGGTCAACAATGTCTGGTATATGATCCTCACTCATGGGGTGGCTGCCACCTTGTTGGTAGGTGCCTGGCTGAGTGTTGGGCAGTTCATCCTCGACCTGATAGAACAAAAGGGCTTGAGCTTGGACGGTATCATCGATGAAAACACAGGCTGGCGAGGGGTACAAGGGGCCATATATTATGTCATGGTCACGCTCAATTATTATCTCCTCCTGTACTCGGAAAGCTACCGGGAAAAACAGTTGGCCGAAGTGGAGATGCGTACCCTGTTGAAGGAGAGCGAACTCAGTATGCTGAAGGCTCAGCTCAATCCCCACTTTATCTTCAACAGCCTCAATTCCATCAGTATGCTGACCCTGACCCGGCCAGAGGATGCCCATGAGATGGTAGTGAAGCTGTCTACCTTTCTGAGGCACACCATAGGCAATGCTGAGACTGATCTAGTGACTTTGCAAAAGGAGATTGACACGGTGCGGCTTTACCTGGATATTGAAAAGTCTCGGTTTGGTGATAAACTGGTGGTGGAAATATTAGGCATGGAGGACATGCCTGAAAAAGTGATGGTGCCCAATATGATTCTACAGCCTCTGGTGGAGAATGCCATTAAGTACGGGGTGTATGAGGCTTTGGAGCAAAGTACTATCACGATATCCACGGAGTTGATAGAACGCATGCTAACGGTCACGATTACCAACGGCTGTGAGGAGAAACCTAACCGCCCACCGGGCAAAGGCATTGGCCTACAGAATGTGCGGCGTCGCCTTCAGTACCTGTACGAGCGGCCCGACTTGCTGGAAACGCAACAGGAGGGCAGTCAATTTACCGTTACCCTGCATATACCCCAATTCGCATGAGTTTAAGAACTGTAAATTGACTGCCCTCCTGTTGCGTTTCCAGCAAGTCGGGCCGCTCGTACAGGTACTGAA
>JBCBHI010000479.1:0-4542 GCA_038525885.1 Bacteroidota bacterium | reverse complement strand
AAATGAATAGGAGGGGAGCAGCCCAACCCCAAAAGGGATGCAAGGCCCTGCGGTAGGCTAAAAATCCCCATAGGAGCATACCCAACAGCATACTAGCGCTCAAAAGGTACAATTCGGCCTGCCACCAGCTGGAAAGGCTAGGCCCAAAGATGTTGCGAAAGGAGGTGGGGGCAAATTGAGGAGTGGCTTGAAACTCCCCCTGAAAGCGTGCAAAATCCTGCCAGCTAAGTAGGCCTGGCAGAAAGGAAGCGGCGATCACCAGCACGGCCATGGCTAGGATCCACCGGGGGTGGAGCTGCCTAAGCAATACCCCTCCCATCAGCAGCAAGCCCAGGCCAGCGGCCATCCGGTGGGTGAAAAAAGCCAAGACCAAGAACAATACGGCCCCCAGCCCTTGGGCCCGGTGTATCTGTTGCAGGAAACCCAAGAGGAAAATAAGGCCCAAGGTGTTCTTGGGGAATTGGACTACAAAATAGGTGAGGGTGGGGCTGGCAATGACTAGGGCCCCAGCCAGGGCTGCCAGTATGAGGCTATCCGTTTTGGACTTCACTAAACCAAAGGCCATACCTACCAGCCCTATGGCCAGTAGAGCATCGGTAATTTTATAGCCCAAAGCGAAATCTCCCGCCAAGGCACTAATAGCCGTTACCAGCGGATAAATCAAGCTATAGTCTGGGGAGTGGAGGTGACCGTAGGTGAGCCAACTGTGGGCCTGCATCACGTAGTAGTACCCATCCCAGCCGTTGGCGTAGGGTGTCTGTTGCAGAGCAGCCCATTGGGTACCGCCAGCCACCAGTAGCAGGCCTGCCAGCAATAGCAGGGATACACGATTAGCGGGCAAAGTGTAGGCCATAGGTTGCTAGAGAATCACGTAGCGCCTGCATAAAGTCAGGACCGGGATCCAGTTTGTCGTAGGCACGGTAGTCAGGATCTAACGAAGTAAAATACTGGTAGTGCGGCAAGGTAGTATCATTGTACTCCATATGCCCGATGAGGTACTCAATAGTGGGGTGGCGTTGTTTCAGAAACCGAACGAGCCGAATGTTACTAACTAACTGTTCGGTGGTGAGTGAAGAAGCATCCATAGCCACATTTTCAATCCCTAAGCTTACATGGTTGAACCCAATGATGTGCCGCGCCATCAGGCTGTCAGGTAGCAGAGAATAAATACTGCCATCCCGGTCTACCACATAGTGAATACTCACATTGAGGGGGCTAAATTTTCCAATGTAAGTTCTGTTAGCACCAAGTCGGTCTGGTTGGAAGATGGGCAAAGTACTGCTGAGGGTTGGGCTTACCGTATAGTGAATCACCACCATGTTGGGGCTATCCAGCGTGACCCTATTCAGGCCATAGTGCCGTCGGTAATACCGTTCCATCATGCGCAGCTTATAGGCAGTCAGAATAGGGAAGGTATCTACCTCTATGGGTACTGAGGGCATGGGAGCCACCGGAACTGGGGATTTAGGAGCAAGCGTGTCAGAGCTAGCCACTGAGAGGCTTACTTTGGAAGTAGCAGACGGCTCACAACTCAAGGTCACCAGCAGAATACAGATGATCAAATACCCCAATCGACACCAATGCATAGTAGTGGGAAAGTTAAGGAAATTGAGCAGATAGCAGATGAGTGAGTTTTCGCCAATCACGCCGAAAAACTCTTTCAGGTATTTCGAACAGAATGGCTTCACCTTGTCAAGGGAGGATTGACACTTTTGAACAAGGGAAGGGTCGGCAGAGCCAAAATAGTAGGCTGCATGACCCTAGCTGGAGTAATCGAACTTACCGAATTAGACAATGTGTAGTGAACCTCGTATTTTTCAGATCTTACTAAGACCACTGTTGCCATGTACCGTAAGCTCTTGTTCATAGCCAGCACTATCTTGTTACTACCGTTTGCTCACTACGCCCAACCGGTGGCCGAAGGCATGGGAGTGATGGATACCCACTCCGCTGCGGCTTGTATTTCGCCGGAGAGAAGAAGCGAGCTTCAAACTATTCTTGCAGCCCAGCAAAAACGTTTAGGGCTACCAGCCAGGGGGGAAGAGGAGATTCGTTTCATCTGGCCAGTACGCCAGGGAATCAACTATAACGAGCCCGCCGTAATGGGCATTTCCAATTACGTAGACCACAACGAGGACGTGCAAAATCTATTGCTGGACTTTTCCTGTGGCCGTCGCACCTACGATTTGAATAATGGTTACAACCACTCCGGCACCGATATATTCACTTGGCCTTTCTCTTGGGAAAAAATGGACCGAGACCAGGTTGAAGTGGTTGCCGCAGCCGAGGGCGTGATCATCTTCAGAGAGGATAATCAGAAAGACCGAAACTGTAGTTTCAATAGCGACCCCTGGAATGCCGTATATGTGCAACATGCTGATGGTACTATTGCCTGGTACGGCCACCTAAAAAGGAATAGCCTGACGGACAAACAAGTGGGAGATTCCCTAGCCGTAGGAGAGTATATAGGAGTAGTGGGTAGCTCAGGAAGCTCCACCGGTCCGCACCTTCACTTTGAAGTGCAAGCTGTCAGTGGCGATATCATTGACCCTTATGTGGGTTCTTGTAATCCCACTACGGACAGGTCCTGGTGGCAAGACCAACCCGACTACCGGGAAACTCAAATTAACGACCTGCGAGTACATGACGCGGAGCCCGTGTTTGGTTGCTCTGGTTCGGAACGACCCAACGAAGTGATCAACCTTCAACACGGGCAAATGGCTTATTTTGTAACCTATTTTCGGGATCAGTTGATTGGTTCGCGGAGTAATCACCGCCTACTAAAGCCAGACGGTAGCGAGTACCAAGAATGGTCTACGGAGTCGGACCAAACCTACAATGCTTCTTACTGGTGGCGTTCTTTCACCATGCCTAGCTCCGGAGATTTAGGGCAATGGACGTTTGTAGTATCCTACCAAGGGGTAACCTACCGCACTCATTTTTACCTAACGGATAACACTACGCTGACGAATGCTCAGCTGGAACAGGACACTATACACCTGGGGGAGCTATCTGAACCTACCACCTTGTGGCGTAGTTTTGAACTAACCAATACTGGCACCAACGGGCTAGAGGTAGAATCTATTCATTCTTCCGGCACTCTTTGGGTGCCTTTTGCGGGCTACCTGGAAGCTGGGGAAACGAAAACCATCCACTTTCGGGTGAAAAATGCCATCAATGCTACCCGAGAAACCATGAGGCTACGGACCAGTGCAGGAGATTTGAGCCTGGTAGTGGTCGGTGGCTGTAGTGGTGCTCCCATTACCCAGCAGCGTGTCCTCTGCACGGGGGATTCCTTCTCCTTTGGTGATCAGCTAATAACGGAGGTAGGAGAGTACCAGGCTATTTTTACCAGTTCCAATGGTTGTGACAGTGTAGTCCACCTCACGGTGACGGGTGAGGATACTGAGCCTCAGATAGAACAGGAGATTGGCCTACTCTCGGTAGATTTGGGTGACGAGGCTAATTATCAGTGGGTACGGTGTGACGATCCTGCCAATTCGGTGGCTATACCCGGGGCTACACGACCTACTTACGTACCTACTGAGGTGGGCTCCTATGCCGTACAGATTACGCAGGGGAGTTGCACCTTTACTAGCAACTGTGTGGTGGTTACTATTTTGGGGCTGGAAGATCCTATAGTGGCAGACCTGACGTTATACCCCAATCCTACCTCGGGCCAAGTCACCCTAGCCCTGCCGGAAGGAACCTCCCAGGGGCAGTATTGGGCCATAGATATGCAAGGAAGAAAGGTACTGGAAGGAACCATTTCCGGTGCCGCCTCGGTACAGTTACAACTACCCTCACAGGCAGGTTTGTACGCCGTGTATTTTCAAGAAGCGCAAGGGCAGGTATCCCGCGGAATGGTCCTAGTGAAGTAAAGCTTGGAGGGTAACTAGGTCAAAATCAGGGGGAGAAATATCCTGTCTATATTCCAAACTGGTATTTTTTGTCATACTTAATTTCCTTTTTGTACCTTAGGTTTCGACAAGGTGGTTGGGGGAAACCCAAGAGCCAAATTGTTGATTACATTCATTCTGAGGATGAAATGTGAAAATCTGAAATCGGATTTTGACATGGTAGTCTAGACTAACCGCCTGATGTGTAGTGGGTTGGGTACATTCGTATTCAACAAAAATTAATCATCATGCAAAATTCAAAGATTGAATGCGGACTCGTTTGGTCTCAATTGGACCAATTGGCACAGCAAAAACTGAGAGGCGGAACGGAGTCAAATAGTAGTTATGGTAGCGGAGGGGATGAAAGAGAGGGACCCAAGTCCCAAACTGGTACACCTCCACCACCGCCACCTTATTAATTTATGATTTATGTAATTGGGGCCTACGGGCTCCAATTAAGAAATACAGGTTATGAAAAACATTCTTTACTGTTTAATTCTCCTAACCCTCACTTTTCCGGCCCTAGGCAATGAAGTAGATAGTTTGATCATAGCCTTAGAATACCAAAAAGATGCCGACGAAAGAGTATCCACGCTATATCGTTTATCCTATCAATATTTAACTCAAGGAGATTCTGGTGGAC
>JBCBHI010000478.1:0-4555 GCA_038525885.1 Bacteroidota bacterium | reverse complement strand
GGATCATGCCCAAAATCTGGGGACTAGCTTTCAAAGAAATCAGCCCTTGTTGGTGTTTAAGCACTGCAAGTGCGTCACCAACAAGTAGTTGTCGGTGCCGGGCTTACGCCCTAAAACACCGACAACGGCGAGAGATCCCCAGAATTCTTACTTGATCCCAAGAGGGTCAGAGCCCCACAAAAAGAAAGGCCATCCGATTTCCCGGATGGCCTTTCTTTTTGGTTTCCTAAGGAGGTTTAGAACCAGGCTTTGATCGCATCATTGAAGATGATGAAGACCATCAATGACAATAAAATCACCATGCCTACCTTTTGAGCATTCTCCAGGAATTTGTCAGAGGGTTTCCGGCCCGAGATCATCTCGGTAAGCAAGAACACCACGTGACCGCCATCTAAGGCAGGGATGGGGAGCAGGTTCATAAATGCCAGCACCATGCTCAGCAGCCCGGTGATACGCCAGAAACGTTCCCAGTCAAAATTGCCCCCGAAGATCCTGGCAATCCCGATGGGGCCTGCTATAGAATCGCGCGCATCCAGGCCTCCAGTGAAAATCCGGCCGATGGCCTTGGCGTTCACCCAAACGACCTCAAACGCACGGGAAGGGCCTTCTTTTAATGCCTCTGCAAAGGTATAGGTACGGATAGAGGGGTCGAACAGTGTGGTCACACCTGCACCGATGGTGCCCTCTTCGCTTACTTTTATCCCCGTTAAGGTAACGGGCCGCTCATTGCGCATTACCGTTAGGTCTACCATTCGGTTGGCCCGTTCTTTTAGTAGCGCTCTAAAGTCCTGGAAGTACGTAACCTCCACATCACCGACTTGCAATATGCGGTCACCCTTCTGAATAGTTTGGGCATTAGACTCTTTGGAGAACTCCCCGTTGAATTCAAAGGGTGCTCGTACAGAAAGAAACTCAGCACCGTTCTCTTCATCTACCAACTCTGCCGTTTGGTCTTGAGTTAGGGTAAGATTGATAATCTCTCCTCCTCTATCCAATGTGTAGGTGACATCACCGTCTGACAGCAGAATATCCGCATTGTAGGTCTCACTAAATTCCTCGTACTCACGGCCGTTCAGCTCCAGGATTTTATCCCCATCCTGGAAACCCAACGACTCTGCAAAAGTACCCGCATCAATACCGTGCTTGATGGCCTCATTGCGGTCCAAATAGACATCGCCAAAGGAGAATACAATGAGGATGAAAATGGTTACGCCTACGATCACATTCACAATGATGCCTCCCAGCATCACAATGAGGCGTTGCCAAGCGGGTTTAGCGCGGAACTCGTAGGGCTCAGGGTCTTTATCCAGGCTTTTGGTATCCAGTGACTCATCTATCATTCCGGTGATTTTCACAAAACCACCCAGGGGAATGGCCCCAATGCCGTATTCGGTTTCACCGATTTTGATACCCCATATTTTGGGAGGAAAGCCGATAGAAAATTTTTCAACGCGCATGCCAAAGGCCTTGGCTGCAATTAGGTGACCAAACTCATGTACACCTACCAAAATTGAGAGGCTCAGCAACAGCTGAACCGTCATAATAATACCGTCCATTTACTTGATTAATGCTTTCGCAAGCGTTCTCGTTTCTTCATCCGTCGCCACATATTCATTCAGCGTTGGCTGTGCAATATAAGCAACCTTTTCCAGGCACTCTTCTACAACGTCAGACATACCCAAAAAGCTCACCTGGTCGCGTAAAAATGCCGCCACAGCTATCTCATTGGCAGCATTAAGAATACAAGGCATATTTCCTCCTCTTTTTAAGGAAGTGAAGGCTAGTTTGAGATTACGGAAGGTTTCCATGTCGGGTTGTTCGAAATGTAGCGCCGGATAATCTGCAAAGTTAAAGCGGGGAAAATCGGCGGGTAAACGGTCCGGGTATCCTAGAGCATGTTGGATCGGTAAGCGCATATCCGGCAAGCCCAGTTGCGCTTTGATGCTGCCATCTTCAAACTGAACCAGTGAGTGGATGATGGACTCCTTGTGAACCACCACGTCCACCTGGCTGGGTTGCAACCCAAAAAGCCACTTCGCTTCTATTACCTCCAGGCCTTTGTTCATCATCGAGGCGGAATCGATGGTGATCTTCGCGCCCATATCCCAGTTGGGGTGTTTTAGCGCCTGCTCCTTGGTTACAGTGGCAAGGAACTCCCGGTCTCGTCCGCGAAAAGGCCCTCCAGAGGCCGTCAATATGATTTTCTCGATTGGGTTATGGAATTCCCCTACCAGGCACTGAAAAATGGCCGAGTGCTCAGAGTCCACGGGGTATATGTTGACGCCTTTTTCCTTCGCCAGGCGGGTAACCAGGTCCCCGGCTACTACCAGGGTCTCCTTGTTGGCCAAGGCAATGGTTTTCCCGTATTCAATGGCCCGCACGGTGGGGAGTAGCCCGGCATAGCCTACTACTGCCGTCAACACCATATCCACCGTATCCATCTCCATCACCGAGGCCAGTGCCTTATGCCCCGCATATACTTTGATGTCTTTGGGCGAAAGTGCCTCCTGCACCTGGCTGTATTTGTCCTCGTTGGCAATTACTACCACATTGGGCTGGAATTCCAATGCCTGAGTGATCAGTAAGTCAGCGTTGTTTTGTGCCGTGAGTACCTCGATGCGAAACCGTTCAGGATGGCGTTTCACTACGTCGAGGGCTTGGGTACCTATAGAACCGGTAGAGCCTAAAATGGCTAGCCCGCGTTGGGCAGGAGTATCGTTCAAAACCTTATGTTTTTCCTAAAAAACCGGAGACTAAGGTAATTGTTCTTTAGAGAATTTTCGATTCCTTTTCTGGCCATTGGTAAGGAAAGAAAAGGCTACACGCTGGAAAGATTGGTTTGAGGGGGTAAGGTTAAAAATCTGTGAAAAATCAGTGTATGAAGTGCCGAGCCCATGGCTGTTCTTACAGAACCGAATAAGAAAGGGATGGCTTTCTGAACCTTCCCCAGGTCTTTCGCAGCCGGGTTAGGCAGAGCGCGCTGTGCCTATTTGCAGGTTGGTTAAGCAAACCTGCGTAGCAAGCCGGGCCATATACCGTGTAGCCACCTAACGTACCGTGCAGGTCCCGGATAATTTAGCGCCCTTCCTCGTTCCAGGCACTTTTCTACCGAGCGCACTACCTGTTGGGGCGTTGCCAAATTTCGGCGGGTTTGCTGGATGGTTTTCAAAAACTCGGGCCCGTTTTCTTTTACCTGATTGATCAGGGGTGTATCTACAGCAGGAGGACAAACCAACTGAAACCGCACCGCACTGCCTCTGTTTTCGCGGATGAGTACTTTGGCGTAGAAGTTACTGGCGGCCTTAGTAGCCCCGTAACCACCAAACCGCTCTACGGGTAATATACCCGCCGTAGAACCATAGATGATAACATCTCCATGGTTTCGCGCCAACATGCCAGGTACTACGGATTGGCAAATATTCACCATGCCTCCGTAGTTGATGTGCATGATATTATTCAGCAAATCCGCCTTACTCTCCATGAGTGCCCCACCCGGCATAATGGCCGCACATACGATAAGTCGATCTACTGGACCATGGTCCTGACTTACAGTTTCTACCACCAATTCTACTGCAGACAAGTCGGTAACATTGCATACATAGGGATGGATATTGGCCGATTCCTTAGCGGTCTCCTCAAGCCCTTGCTCGTTGACATCTAGTATGGCCACCGTGGCACCGGTTTTGGCCAATTCCTGGGCATGCAATCTGCCGATACCACTACCCCCTCCGGTAATGAGCGCTACTTTTCCGTGAAATGCCACTTCAATACTTTATTTTAAAAATAGAATCGTCTCTTCGGAGATAAAATACGTAGGGCCTATTGTCACCTTTCAGGTCCATGATCCCCAGCATGGTATCCTCGTCTACCTTGGCAAATACATCTATGATAGCCCGGTGGTCATATACCATGGCTCCGGTATGTTTGCCACGGTAAGTTACCATGCGCATTCGCGCGCGAAATTTCCGGGTTTTGACCACTGGCCGGATCAAGGCCATCACCCAACCCAAGGCTTTTATCTTGGGTAGCTTAGGCGATAGCGGCACTAACTGGGGGTTGATGGCATAGAGCCGGGTTTTCTTGCGGGCATAAAACAGGAGCGGGTGTACCTCCTCAGGGCTTTGGAACAGCTTGCCGTACCAT
This sequence comes from Bacteroidota bacterium, assembly GCA_038525885.1. Taxonomy (GTDB): domain Bacteria; phylum Bacteroidota; class Bacteroidia; order Cytophagales; family Cyclobacteriaceae; genus DMST01. Next base: position 412 of record JBCBHI010000478.1, on the reverse strand, counting down.
CCTGAGTAATCCAGCAGCCCTTCCATAGGGTGCCCGGTATAGACCTCACCGCCATGCCAGCGGCCTTTCATAAACTCCAGGTCCACCGGAGGTAGGTTGTCAAATATTTCCAGAGCTTCTTGGGTGGTGCCCGAGCCCTTTTCTAATAGTTCTTGTGCATTCATACCAGTAGATCAAAGATAAGGATCCATCTGACTAGCTGTATATAGGGCTTGGATTTCGGTGTCCCAAGGCTTGAGGGATTGCCCAAGAAGTGCCTACCGGTATGCGGAAGTAACCGCTACCGCTTAACCGATCACCTTATTTTGAGACCACGGTATTTGGCTATCTTGCCGTTACTGAAACTATTCTAATGCTTATGACACGTTACATCCATGCCCTGATGGGGGCACTGGTGATTTCCTGTGCGGTA
>JBCBHI010000477.1:0-4562 GCA_038525885.1 Bacteroidota bacterium | reverse complement strand
CTACACAAAGGCCCCCACCGACACTGTTCACAGTAACGGAAACGGCGGCAGAGGTAGCTGAGGCATTATCATCGTCGGTAGCCACGGCGGTAAGGCTATAGGTGCCTGCGGCGTACCCACTCAGGTTGAGGGTGTAGGGGGCATTGGTAAGGGTGCCTACGGAACTGCCGTCTACGAAGAATTCCACTTGCGTCACCGTACCATCTGTATCGCTGGCACTCACGGATACGGCAATGTCCGTACCCTCATTTACCTGGGTGCCGCTAGCGGGTGAGGTGATGCTCACTGTAGGGGGAGTATTCTGCGTGGAATCTACCACGCTAATGGATACTGCGGCGCTATTGCCGATGGCACCTTCGTTATCGGTAGCTCTGGCAGAAACTGAATAGGTACCCGCAGTGGTACCTGGCCAAAGTAGGTTGTAGGGGGCTTGGGTGTCTTCGCCCACCACTACCCCGTCTACCAAAAACTCCACCTTGGCAATGCTGCCATCGGTGTCATTGGCCATAGCCGCAAGGGTAACGTCTACCCCCAAGCCGTACTGGTCGCCCGCAGTGGGCGAAGACAGGGTAACAGTAGGGAATTGATTGTTTGTGCAATCGCCCGTGCAGGGCTCAGCCCCTACGTCGGTAGCACCGCTGGCAAATACCTCGTTCACTACGTTGATGAGGGGGGAACCAATATCCGACCAGGTTTTCAGCTTGTTGTCGTAGGTGGTTTTGGTTCCGTTGAAGGTGAGGTCACCGTATACCGTCCAGACAATCACTCCTCCCAAACCTTCGCGGTTTACATACTTGGCCTTGTCCCCAATGGAGCGTTCGTTGTCATAGCTCAAGAAGAAGTTACCCTTGGTCAGGTAGGGTACCAAGGCTTCGCTATCCCAGTGTTCCGTCCAGCCGTTGGCCTTTTGCTGCTCTATGAAAAAGTGGTTGGGGGTGCCGTCATATACATCCTTGGGCCAGTTGGTATAGTCTGCACAGGTGACAATGGGGCCGTCTGGTTGTACTGTTTCGTTACGCTTAAGCGTGGGGGCGTTCAGGTCGGCAGTACCGTCGGTAATCACTCCGCGGCCGTAAAAGGGCAGGCCGAAGATCACCTTGTTCAAGGGGATGCCCGAGGCCTTCACTTGGTCCAGGGTAGACTGCCAGTTGAGGTCGCTGAACTCAGAACCGGTGTAGTCAAAGATGGGAGAATTATGCCCGGCAATGTCGCTCCACCCTCCGTTTAGGTCGTAGGTCATGAAGTTGAACAAATCCATTTTGTCTACCAGCTGGGCCCACTGCCAGTCTTTGAACCTATTGGGTGAAGCTCCAATAGCGGCGGTGATCAAAAGTCCGGGCCGGATGGCATCCAGGGCCGTGCGCAATTCATCAATCAGCAATACGTAGTTGGCGTAGTCGGCTACGGTACCCGTAAAGTTCATACCGGTAAAAGGCCCCGGGTACTCCCAGTCCAGATCGATACCGTCAAAGCCCATGTTGATCAAGCGTACGCAGTCATCAATGAACTTGGCGCGCTTGGCCGGATCGGCAGCCATTTCGGGAAAGTGCTTGCACATACTCCAACCGCCAATAGAAGCCATGAGGGTCACGTTGTTTTGTTCGCACAACTCAAACAGACCCGGAGCTCCGCCTGGTACGTGCATGGGGGCGGGTAGTCCCGCTGTGATCCCGGAGGGGGTATGGATCCAGCCCTCTCCTCCTTCTACAAAACCCTGTGCGGCCAGTTCTTCGCCATCTGCCCCACCGAAGTAGTAGGCGTTTTTGGTCTCGCCATAGAGCAAAATCCAGTCCCAGCTGTCGAAGGTAGGGGTGCGCAACAGCGGCGCCGGGGCCTGTACAGCACCCGCCTGGTAGATGTTCTTGTTTCGCCAGTCGCCTGAGTGCAAAGAACCGTCCTGGGCTACACCAAAGAAGGAGAAGTTGAGGATGGTATACTTGCTGTAATCGATATTGAGGTGCGTCAAGGCTCCCGCTTCGGGCACTCCAGCTGAGGTGGCCTTCCAGGCGCTCCAATTGTCAATGTAGCCTACAATGTGCTTGCTATGGTTGGCCGTAGTGGCGGAACCTCCGGTGTTTACTTGAGCAAACGAAGTCCCCACGGTGAGGAGCAACGTGCATAGCCACAGCATCATGCTGCGGCCCGGGGCGGACACCGATAACCAGGCGGATATCGAGTGCCTACGAACGTAGAAAGGGTTCATCATTTTAGTGCGGTTTTCAGGTTTGATTGCACCACCAACAAGCATGCGCAGGCCTCACGAACTACTCGCCGATGATTATTTTTCGCTGAAACAATGGTCTAGAAGAATACTCCGCTACTGAAAATTTTTAGCGCGCCGAGAGGATTTTGTAGCTGAACCGCAGGGTTTTGTCGCTTAACGCTCGAAAACGATTGCAAGGGCAATTGTCCGATACTAAGCGAGGCTAGTATTATTTGTAGAAGAAGGGCGGATCTTTTGAGACGGGAGAAACAAAAAAGGAACCCAGTCCTCGGCTAGAAAGCCGGAACCAGGTTCCTTTATATTAGAACCAGACACGAAACCAAGGTCCGCGCTGGTTTTGGATTCTATATAACCGTTTAGGCTGGAGCCTTGGCTTTTTCTTCTTCCTTCAGCACCCGGCGTAGGATCTTGCCTACGTTGGACTTAGGCAGTTCGTCCTTCCACTCTACGTGCTTGGGCACCTTGTAGCCAGTCATGTTCTCACGGCAGAAGGAAATCAACTCATCCTCGGTCAGGCTGTTGTCCTTTTTCACTACGAACACTTTCACTACTTCGGTAGATTTCACGTTGGGCACCCCAATAGCGGCTACTTCCAGTACCTTAGGATGCAGAGCGATAGCGTCTTCCACTTCGTTGGGATATACGTTGAAGCCCGACACCAGAATCATATCTTTCTTCCGGTCTACAATCTTGAAGAAGCCGTCCTCTTCCATCACGGCGATGTCGCCCGTACGGAACCAATCCCCTTCAAAGAAGCATTTGGCTGACTCATCGGGCCGTTGGTAGTAGCCATTGAATACCTGCGGTCCGCGAGCACACAATTCGCCGGGCTCACCTTGGGGAACCTCCTCCCCTTGCTCGTTCATGATTTTGATCTCGGTATTGGGCACGGGTACACCAATAGTACCGGTACGCTCAGTACCGTCTAGTGGGTTCACGCACAGTACAGGAGAAGTCTCGCTCAGTCCGTAACCTTCCGTGAGTGCACAGCCCGTTTTCTCCTTCCACTTCTCGGCCACGGCACGTTGTACGGCCATACCGCCACCGATACAGGCCTTGAGGTGGCTCCAGTCTACATTGCCGAAATGGGGGTGGTTCACCAAGGCATTGAACAGGGTATTTACCCCGGTCATCAGGGTGAAAGGATGCTTGGTAAGTTCCTTGATAAAGCCTGGCAAGTCACGGGGGTTGGTCACCAGGATGTTCTTAGCGCCAATGTGCAACATAAACAAGCAGTTGACAGACAGCGCGAAGATGTGGTACATCGGGATGGCCGTGATCATCTGCTCTTGCTGGCCGTCCTTTAGGTGGGGTTTGAACCACTCTACTATGATGGCTGCATGCGAAACCAGATTTCTGTGCCGCAAGGCAGCACCCTTACTTACCCCAGTAGTGCCCCCGGTGTACTGCAAGAATACTAGGTCTTCTTTGGTAAGGTCGGCTTTCTTGTAGCTGCTCTTGGCGCCTTGCTTCAGGGCATCGTTGAATTTGATGGCGGTAGGCAGGCTATACGCCGGCACCATTTTCCGTACGTTCTTCACCACAAAGTTCACGATGGGCCGCTTGAGGCCGCTCATCATATCTCCCAGATCGGTTACGATGATGGTCTTGATCTTGGTGTTCGCCACGATCTTTTGCAGCTCAGCCGCGTAAAGCGAAACCACCACAATGGCCGTTGCCCCGCTATCGTTGAACTGGTGCTCCATCTCCCGCGCGGTGTACAGCGGGTTGGTGTTCACCACCGTCATACCTGCCCGTAAGGCCCCAAACATCGCGATGGGGAATTGTAGCAGGTTGGGCATTTGGATGGCAATCCGGTCCCCTTTCTTCAGTCCGGCTACGTTTTGCAGGTAGGCAGCAAAGTCGGCAGACAGCTTATCGATCTCGGCATAGGTCATCACCTTGCCCATATTCTCAAACGCCGGCTTGTTGGCGTGCTTCTTCAGTGCATTGTCGATCAGATCGACCAGGGTTTCAAACTCATCAATGGGCACCTCCGGGCGAATACCCTCGGGATATCTGGCATGCCAGGGAAACGTTTGCATAGTGTTTCTGTACGTATGATTAAATGGTCAGTCTATACTAGGGTGACTCCATATTTTCGTCATGCATACTAGTGTCATGACATACAAATGGAATCAGACTCGATAATTAACAAAAAAAGGTCGATTCTTCAACAGAATTGTCAAGGAATCACGGCTAAGAGGGTGTTGTTTTGTGAGGATTGGAATAGGGTTGGGTAGAGAAGCAATTTCCCTGTGTAAGAAATGCCTACCTGTCAAATTTGAACATCATGCAAGCCGTGATCGATTATTGGACAGGTAGGCATTTCTTACAC
>JBCBHI010000476.1:0-4566 GCA_038525885.1 Bacteroidota bacterium | reverse complement strand
CGTGAAACCGTTTCGCGGGCGGAACCTAGCTCGTCGGCCAAGTCTTGGTGGGTCATTTTCAGTTTGTTATGTCCTAAGGCACGTGCTTTTGCCTCCAAATAGGTGATCATCCGGTCATCCAGGCTTTGAAAGGCCAGGGCATTGAAGGCATCCAGCACATCCTCAAACCGCTTTTGGTACAGGTTGAGCACAAACTGATTGAAGCTAAGGTATTGCTGCTGCCACTGTCCCACCTGATGGGCAGGCAAAAGCAAAGCGGTGGAGGCCTCCTCGGCAATGGCCTTTACTTTACTCTTAAGGTCATTGATACCACAGTGGATAGAAACAATGCAGCTTTCCAGCGGATAGATATAATACAGCAGGATTTCCTTCTCTCCCTCCTGTTTTACCACCTTCACCAGTCCGTTGACCAGCAGGGGTACCGTCTTCACGTACTGGCCATCTTTCAGGATGGGGGTGCCCGCCTCTACTGTAACCAATTTGGCCTCGCGGACCAGGTCGGCCTTCAGCGCTGGCTCTTTCAGAAATGGAACCTGTAGGGTAAGTATCTCCTCTATCTCCATCTGGTTTGGGGAATGGACGGTGAAAATAGGGCAAATACGGGAATTAATCGCCAGCCAAATCACCCCCTATATTCCTGCCATTTGCCTACCTTGGTTCCACCAATATTTCCCTTTCCACTGTGAGTACTCCCCTACCCGACATCCAAAACCGACAAGACCTGGAGGTACTGCTAAATGCCTTTTACCAACGGGCTACTACCGATGAACTCATCGGGTATTTGTTTACGGAAATAGCCCAACTCGACCTGGAAGAACACCTGCCGGTGATCGCTGATTTTTGGGAATCGGTACTTTTTGGAACTCATGTTTACCAGGGCAATCCCATGCAAAAACACCTGGTAATGAATACCCAGGAGCCCCTATTGCCCCAGCACTTTGAACGTTGGCTTTCGCTATGGCAAAACACTGTGCATGAGCACTTTACAGGCCCCAAGGCGGAAGAAGCCATTAGCCGGGCTACGCATATTGCAGCCTTGATGCAGTTTAAAATCAAACAAGCAAATGAGCGGCACTCTTAGGAGAATTAAGCGGTAGCCTGCTACTTTTGCGAATCAGCTGGCACGTGCCTTGCAAGGCCCTAGTTGATTTTTGAAACTCAATGGATTGTTATGCATCAGAGACATTTACTTCTCATTGCTGTATTGTTTTTAGGCTTTTCCAGGCAGGGTTGGGCCCAGGAAAGGTCACGAGTAAGTGAACAAGAACTGCAGGAACAAGTACAAATGTGGCGTGGACCCAGCCGGGCTACTACCACCCCAGGAACCTCCCAGACACCCACACGGAGTGGCCGCTCACGGCCCTACCAGCGGCTAAACCAAGCCCTGCAATACGTGGCTACGTATGCCCTGTCGGTAGATCAGTTGATCATGATTGCCGAGTCGTTTCCCAGCGAGGAGGCACGTTTTGAGATTCTAAGAACCGGATATGGGGGTGTGGTAGACCCAGAAAACTGGTTCTTTGTGTACGACGTTTTTAGCAGGCTTTCGCTGGCTATGTTGCTGTACGATTACGTATTGCATCATGAGGTGGTATTTGTGGACGTACCCGGCCACGGTACCGGAGGTGAATACGTTGGGCTACCCGACTACAGTGGGTACACCTTCCCCTCCTACCAGAACTACTCTGGCCCGGTGGGCAATACTTGCACCCTGCCCATTTCTGAGTCGGATTTCAGATACCTGTTGGAGCGGATAGACCGGAATGTGGACGACGACCAGCTGCTGGGGCAGATTAGTCAGATTTTGCAAACGCAGTGTTTGGCTACGGCCCACGTGATGAAACTGGCCTTGTTGCTACCCTTAGAGCTAGACCGCTTGCAGTTTCTGAAGTACGGCCTGGACCGGGTGTTTGACATCGGACAGTACGCAGCCAGCGAACAGGTTCTGGATCATGCCTACTACCGCGATGATCTGCTAGGCTACATTCACCAATACGGTAGCGGTAACCAAGGGGGAGTTGGGGTCCCCTGCGAGGTAAGCCGTGAGTATTTTGGGCAGATCCGTCAGGACGTGCTCAACCAGTCTTTCCGCGACCGGGTATTGTCCAAGGCTAAACAGTACGTGCAAAACGAATGCCTCTCTATGGAGCAGCTACGGACTTTGGTTACACTCATGAGTTTTGACAGCGACAAGCTGGATCTTATGAAGTTCATGTACCCCTACATGGCCGATCCCCGGCGGGCCCATACCTTTGGCAGCCTGCTCACCTACTCCTCTTCGCAACGCGATTGGGATGAGTTCTTAGCAGGCAAGTAACTCGGAGAGATAGGACTAACAAGGGCCGTCCTGCTGCTATGTGTGGCAGGACGGCTTTTTATTAGTGAGAATCTCACCATAGAGGTTCTCCTTTTCCGCAATGCACGGGTCTAATCTCTGAGATTATTTATCATCTTAGCACCACCCACAACCTTAGCCTATGCACCGTTACATCACACTTTATATACTGCTACTCCCACTGGCAAGTGCTGCCCAGGACTTTCAGTTTACCCAACCCAACAGCCGGTTGATCTTCGGCCCGGATGAAAAGCGTACCGCATCCATTGGCTTAGGCGATGTGGATGGTGACGGAGACCTGGATGCGGTGATTGCCAACGGAAGGCACTGGCCCCAGCAGAATATGATTTTTTATAATAATGGCCAGGGCATTTTCACGGTAGCCTACCCCCTAGACCAGATCCGGGAAACCAGCTACGCTACCGAGCTGGCTGACTTCGACGGTGATGGCGATCTGGATGTGGCGGTGGGAAATGATATGGCACCCAACACGCTATATTTCAATGATGGAAAGGGGCGTTTTCAACTAGCCGGCACCTTTGGGCAGGCCTATTCTTCTACCCGCAACCTAACGGTGGCCGATCTGGATCAGGATGGCGATATAGACATTTTGATTACCAATAGAGGCATGGAAAACGAGATTTGCCTCAATGACGGGGAGGGTAACTTTGAAGAAACCCGGAACTTTGGCTCTTCGGATGATAGTACCATAGATGTAGAAGTGGCTGATTTGGATGGCGACGGGCACCAAGACCTCATCCTCGCTAACCGCGACAAACAGGGCAACTACATCTATTGGAACGATGGGAATCTGGGCTTTGCAGAATCGTCTCCGTACGGGACTGGTTCGGACGAAACCCGCTCAGTCACCACGGCCGATTTCAATGGGGATGGCTTCCTGGATCTGGCTACCGCTAATATTAATGAGCCGAACTTCATCTATTTCGGAGCGGGCGATCGCACCTATGCCCAAAAGGTGGAATTCTCTGGTAGCAGCGAACGGAGCTTCGCCCTTGCTTCGGCTGATTTTAATGGTGATGGCCTGCCGGACCTGGTGGTTGGGAATAGCCGGGGGAACAACCGGGTGTTTATCAATCAGGATAGTGGCACCCAGTGGACGGAAATACTCTTGGACGAAGAGGAGCTCGCTACCTACGATGTGGTAGTTGGTGACCTAAACGGGGACGGCCGAATGGACATTGCGGTGGCCAATTCAGACGCGGTTAATTTGTTCCATCTCAACCGAAAAAGGGAACCCTAATACCATCGTACCCGTGGTTTTTCCACCCAAAAGCGGCTACCTTTCTTAGGTCCTACTTCACTAAATTATCTATGCAACTGCCCGATTTCATCATCAAGACCACCCCTATTCCGCGAGCCAAAGCCGATGAAATCGCCTCCCATTTCAAACCCGTTAGCATACCCAAGAACACCTTGCTACTGCAGGAGGGTAAGGTGAGCCAGCGTTCGTTGTTCTTGGAGGAGGGCATTATCCGGTGTTTCCTCAATGACCGGGAGGGCAATGAAATCACCACCCGGTTCTATTCGGCACCAGACTTTGTGAACGACCATCTGTCGTTTTTCAAGCAAGAGCCCAGTGCAGAAAACTACGAAACGCTAACGGTTTGTCAGGCCTGGGAAATTAATCTGGAGACCGTGCAGTACTGTTTTCACAACCTACCGCAGTTTCGTGAATGGGGCCGCATGATGCTCACTATGAACTACGTGACCATGCACGATCACATGGTTTCCTTCCACAAGTACTCGGCCCCGGAACGTTACCAGCGCTTGCTAGCCACCCGACCTGAGATCGTGCGGGAGGTTCCTTTGAAATACATCGCTAGCTATTTGTCCATCACTAAGCACTCTCTCAGTCGTATCCGCAAAGAATTGGCCCATGCGGATGCCGGGTCCTGAGAAGTTGCCATAGGGCAACTCATGTCCAGGTTCCCCTGCCTTGTTTTGTTACAAACAACGCACAGATGGAACTACACCTTACACAAGTACCCCTTTGGGTTTCCCTATCCTTCGGTATTTTCTTCGTCACCATTCCACCCCTGCTGATTGCTAACGCCGCCAAAGCAGCGCTAAGCCTGCAATCCGTGGAAGAGGGGAAGCTTCGCCACCGGCAAATCATCATGTTTATCAGTGGGTACTTTGCCTTGGTAGGCTTAGTGGCCCTCACGGGCTTTTTTGCTGTGGACAGCCTCCCGCCCCGCATCCTGGTTACC
>JBCBHI010000475.1:0-4567 GCA_038525885.1 Bacteroidota bacterium | reverse complement strand
TGCCCTGGTGGCCAGCATGAACCGGGGTGCCCGGGTGGTGAGCAGCAGTGGTGGTTTCACCAGCCAGGTGCACCACCAGCGTATGGTCCGCTGCCCCATGCTATTGTTTGATACCCCCCAGGAAGCACAGCAGTTTCAGCACTGGATCGTAGGCCAGATTCCCTCCATTCGGCAGGAGGCCGAACGGCATTCCAACCACAGCCAACTCCTGGAGCTCAAGCCTGTGGTGCTGCAGCAGGCCGTGCACCTGCGTTTTGTCTACACCACAGGAGACGCCTCCGGCCAAAACATGACCACTACCTGCACCTGGCATGCTCTCTTATGGATCAAAAAGCAGTTTGAGCAAGAAACCGGGATTAGTCCCCGGCGCTTCGTCATCGAAGGAAACGGCTCTGGCGACAAGAAAGTAACGCAATACAACCAGCAGCATGGCCGGGGGTTGCACGTAGAGGCCCACTGTACCCTGGCTGAACCCCACATCCGGAAAATCCTGCGCACTACACCCGAGGCCTTTCTGGAGTGCTTCCACGCCTCACGAGAGCTTTGCCGCCAGGACGGCATGGTGGGCTACAATATCAATGTGGCCAATGCCGTGGCTGCCCTGTTTGTGGCTACCGGGCAAGACCTGGGTAGCATTCACGAGTCTGCCGTTGGGGTACTGGACGTACAACCCTCTGCCGAGGGAGGGCTGGCCTTCACCCTTACCTTGCCCAACTTGGTGGTAGGTACTGTAGGAGGAGGCACCCACCTACCCAAACAGCGGGAAGCCCTCGCGCTAATGGACTGCCTGGGCCAGGGCAAAATTTCGCGCTTTGGGCAGCTCATTGCCGGCTTTGCCCTCGCCTTGGAGATCTCCACCTTCGCTGCCATCGTGGGGGGGCACTTTGCTGCCGCACATGAGAAGCTAGGCCGCAACAAACCCAAGGCCTGGATTACCCCCGCTCAGCTCAATACCTCTTTCATCCGCCAGGGCCTGCATGCCTCCCTACCCGCAGCCCAACTTACCGAAGCCACCCGGGCCGATGTATCCCATATGGAGGACGGCATCCTGATGGGGCTGGCCCATACCGTAAGCCGTAAAGTATTGGGTTTCCACCGTTTTCAGCTACACTGGCAAGACAGCTCCACCCCCTTGCCCAAGGATTTGCTCATCAAAAGCAAACCCCTGGGTCACGAGGCGGTAGAAGGATTGCACGTAATGGCCTCGGCCGTAGACCCCGAATTAGCCCACCTGCTATTGGCCCATCAAGATAGCCTGGAATACGCCCGCACCCACCTCAAGGAGATTCAGCTATACCAGCATATTCATCAACTGGGGCTAGGCATCACCCCCACCTACTACGGCCATTTGTGCTTACCCCAGCAGGAAGTATACATGCTCTTTCAAGAGTACCTGCCACCAGGCCAGGTCCGCCTTATGGATTCCCAGAACGAACCCGAGCAATGGGACCCAGCCTCCATCCGCAAGGCCTTGGACGCCATTCACCGGGCCCATCGCAGCATCCAGCCCAGCCAGCTACCCGCCGTACCACCGTTTGACGTCCAGGCAGCCCATCCGCTCTACGCCCGCTTTGTGCAGATCATCCAGGAAGAATACCAGGACACCGCCTTGGCCGGGGCTAGCCAAATGTTAAGCAGTTGGTTGCAAGACCTTCAGGCAGGGGCAGCTTCCACTGGGGTGGACCGGTGTGTGATTCATAACGACTTCAACCCCCGCAACGTGGCCCTGCGGTCCAACGGCCAAATATGCATCTACGACTGGGAGCTGGCCACCCTCAACCTCCCCCAACGTGACGTAGTAGAGTTCCTAAGCTTTGTGCTGCCACCAGACTTTAGCCCGGCACAGTTGCAGCAGCACCTCCGCTACCACACCCAGCAATGGGCCGACCGGTATACCCAACAGCAGGTGCAGGCCGCCCTGCGGTACGCCCTCAAGGAGTACGTCATCACCCGGCTGCTATTCTATCTCACCGGGCGCATCGTGGTCGATTTTGGCTTTGCCGAGCGGGTTTTCCGCACCGCCCTTCGCATGCATCAGCTATTGCAATATCCCCTCATCCAGCCGGCCCCTGCCTCCCATGCTTGACACCTTTCTCTTCATCATGGTCCCCCTCATTGTGACCAACGTACTGCATATGGTATTGGTCAAATCCAACGGATTATCCACCCTGGCCGTACCCATCCACCACACCTGGTTTGGGCAAAACAAAACCTGGCGGGGCATCCTCTTTGTCACCATAACTAATGCCCTGCTTTCCGTCCTGTGCCACTTCCTCTGGCCCACCACCTCGCTGGCGCAGGCCTTAGGCCTGGGTGCCTTACTGGGCCTCACCTATATGGTTTTCGAACTCCCCAACTCCTACCTCAAGCGGCGGCTGGGCATCGCCCCCGGCCAAAAAGCCAGGCAGTATCCCATCCTGTTTATGATGCTGGACAAAACCGATTCCACCACCGGTGTTACCCTGGTCACCTCCCTGGTACTAAGCCTTAGCCTTTCCCAAGGGCTCCTGTTCTTTGCCCTCGCCGTAGCCCTGCACGTCAGCTTTTCCCTATTGCTCACCGCCCTGCGGATCAAAAAACGCTTCTGATTCACTCAATATATCCACGGAATCAACCGCCAGGTATATTTGCGGTAGTCCCGGTACACTTGCCCAAAATGCCCCTCCAGCGCCCTCTCTTCGCCCACCACACGGTACACAATCGCCACCAGAGGCAGTACCACCAGCACCACCAGGCTCACCACATTGTGCATCGCCAATCCCAGCCCCGTGTAGTACACCAACATACCCGTGTAGCTGGGGTGCCGCAGCCTGCGGTAGGGCCCAGTTTGCAAGAGCGTATGCCCATCCAGTATACTTACCTTCACCGTAAAATACTGGCCCAGCGTACGTACTGCCCACCAGCGAAACCACAGGCCCAGGGGTACCAAAATCATTCCCACAACTGTCAGCACCTTAGGGCTATCGTATTCGCCCCACCCCATACCGTAGCAGACCAGGCTCAGCACCAGAGCCAGCGGTACCAATATCCGGAACAGCGTCAGGCTTCGGCTAGTCTCTTGCCATTTCAGCCCGGCCGACTCATTTTTGCTTACATTAATAAAAACACCCGAGACCGCTATTAGCACACTAAGCCCTAGTATCAGTCCAGATTCCCATCCGCCCAATGCCGTATCCCCTTCCATATGACTAGCAAGAATAAATTCGTTTTCAATCTCCCCAATATACTCTCTTTATACCGTCTCCTCTCCTTCCCCTTCCTGCTCACCATCGCCATCCTAGGGTACGAAACCCTCTTCGTCTGGCTTTTTTGCATCAACCTTATTACCGACATCCTCGATGGCCTCATTGCCCGCCTCTTTCATATGCAGACCGAGCTAGGTGCCCGGCTAGACTCCCTGGCCGACATTGGTTCCTATATCCTGGCCGTCGTCGGTATCTTCCTCTTTCATTACCCTGATTTTCAACCCGTTCTACCCTCCTTCCTGCTCTTCCTTAGCCTCTTCGTCCTGTGCCAGCTTATACCCATCTTGCGCTTTGGCGCCCCACCTAGCTTCCACCTCTATTCCTGGAAAATCGGCGGCTACCTACAAGGAGCCTTCTTCTTCGTCCTCTTTGCGGTACAGTTTTACACCCTTTTTTACTGGATTATGCTCCTCTGGGGCATCGCCGCCTTCGTAGAACACCTCATCATCCAGGCCCTTATCTCCTCCCCCGCCTCCAACCTCAAGGGCCTCTATTGGGTACTGCGAAACCGCCAAAAGGCAACCAAAAAACAACCATAATTGGGGCGAATCCCCATGGCCGTCGCCCTACCGGGCTTGGGCCCATGGGGCCGAGCTGGCGCTACTCGCTACCTAGGCCCCGCTTAATCTAACCCTGAAAGGGTCTACATGCAGTACCCTGACTCCTGGTAAACAGGAACCTCAAAAGCAGTATCCAACCACAGAGGGACCCTTTCAGGGTTGGCCCACCCAGTAGGTGAGCTCAGACAGGCCGCGGGGCGGCCCTCCGCTTCATCCCTTTCGCAAAAAATCAATTCCCCAACCTCCCCCTTTGGCCCAGTAAACCAGCCAAGGATACCACCACACCTTGTCATCAGCCGATGAAATCCCTACCTTATCTACATGAGCTATCAGGAGTTCATCATCGCCTTTGAGACACTGATCTCAGGTTTTGCTGCCGCACGGTTCTTCCAGGGCTGGGGCGAAATGATCAAATACCGCCGGAAATTCCGGTACTACTGGGGGCACACCCTCACCACCTTGGTAGCCTTCTTCATCCTAATTCAGCAGTGGTGGGGTGCCTATACACGTCCCATGACCATCGTCCACAACATCTGGGACTTCACCTTTCTGCTTACCATACCGGCCATCTTCTACTTTATGTCGGTGCAGTTTTTTGCCACCTACCGGGGCCAGACCGTAGACCTCCGCCACTATTTCCAGCGCAACCTGCGCATCTACGGGCTCTACTTCTTCCTTTATTTCTTCATCCTCACCATGCGGCATCTATACTATGATCTGCCCATGTGGGATGAGCGGGGCTTTACCCGCATCGTAGGCCTG
>JBCBHI010000474.1:0-4586 GCA_038525885.1 Bacteroidota bacterium | reverse complement strand
TTTTCCTATACTTTGAGGAGTATCAATTCCAATACCCAAGATCGGTCTCTGATTTGGGGAGGACGGCACCGATCATACCTATTACTTACCTGGATTTGGGCGTATCCCATGCCGTCGCCCGCTTTTGCGGGCTTTGGGCTTGGGTCGCGCTGGGCGGCAACCCGCTTTCGGCACTCGCCCGGGGCGCGCAGCCGGCTGACGCCAAACACCCTAGCGGGTGGCCATTTTGGGCTGGGCCGCATCCGGCTCAGGCAAAGCCTCTATCGCTTATGCAGGAATCTTAACTGGCTGATTATAAATCATATCCCTTAACCCGAACTTCGGTTACTTGGAATAAGCCTCGTCCTTACGCCGTGCCGATGGCACTTCAATTTTGCTACTACCTCCCCCTCACTAAAGGAAGGGCTACAATACTTGGTCGTGCTGCGGCCCTTTACTTATGTAAATGAACTTCTGCCCAAATCCTTGCTTTGGTAATTGTTTGTCAATCAACTTTCAGAATGTTCCAATAAAATTCTTTGTGGACTCTGGGTCTTCTTTGCACCCTTTGTGTTCCCCACTAGTGGCCAACTAACATCAAGGGACGCCAAAATTTCGGATGCCGCCGTTTAGCTCTTGTATTTCACCATGACTAATCGCAAGCCTGGGGCTGGGGCCAGATAGTAATGGTTTGCCTCCTCCGGTTTCTCCAGTGACTGCTTTACTTCATCCAAACTAAGTTCACCCTGGCCACAGGCAATAATGGCCCCGGCCATGAGCCGCACCTGATGCCGCATAAAACCCCTAGACATGACTCTTAACTCCCAATGTCTGGGCAGGTCTTCATCCGGAACGAAGTGATATTCCAGTTTACTGAGCCGGAGGGTTCTTTGGGTTTCCGTATCCTGATCCACCTGATAGCCATAAACCCGGAAGTCGTGAGTACCTTCAAATAGCTGGGCACATTCTTCCATTCTGGGGGTGTCTAGTGGGCCGGGTACGCCAGCCAAAAAGGGCGCGGCACTGGGGCTTACAAGGTTACGGAGAGAGAACCGGTAGCTGTACATTTTCCAATCCACCGCTTCCAGAATATTGAAACCCTTGGGGGCCTTATCCCAAAAGATCACCCGGATATCGGTAGGGAGGTGCTCATTCAGCTTGGCCAGCATGGCATCGGTGTCCACCGGTTGGTCCAGAATCAGCTGTACCGGCATCGCATCCGCAGATACTCCAGCGTCCGTTCGGCCTGCGGCCAGGGTGCGTACCCGCTCATGGCCCGTCACGTACCTCAGCACCCGTTCCAGAGTACCTTGCACGGTTTTCACCTGGGGTTGACTTTGCCACCCATGGTACCCATAGCCCAA
This sequence comes from Bacteroidota bacterium, assembly GCA_038525885.1. Classification (GTDB taxonomy): domain Bacteria; phylum Bacteroidota; class Bacteroidia; order Cytophagales; family Cyclobacteriaceae; genus DMST01. Next base: position 3,243 of record JBCBHI010000474.1, on the reverse strand, counting down.
GTACTCTACTATCAGTTCATAGCGTGTTTCCATGGGGGTCTCTTAGTATGATAAAACTATCGGAAGGGTGGTAGCCCTGGTTTATAACCGCAATAGTGCTTGCAAGAAATTGAGTCCTTCCCCTTTGTGCTTCACCACCAGCACCGGAATATCCTTAGAGAAATCAAGCACTCGTTTGGCTACGCTACCTAGGAGTACGTTGCTTATCCCTTTGCGCCCCTTGGAGCCCAACACAATCAAATCCACCCCTTCGGATACCGCCCGTTCATAGATTTCATCGGCGGGGTTGTTATCGTCGTTGGTCTCGAAGAAAGGCCTTAGGGTGACTCCTTGCGCGTCAAAGTCCTTAATGAAGTGCTCGTATTCCTTCTTGGCATGGCCCTGCATGATTTCCCCAAACTCCTCTCGGGTCTTCCCCGAAGTATGGTAGCCAGAGGGTACCGGCACCACGTTGTGGCAAATGATTTCGCCCTCTCCTCCCTTAGCCAGATTCACGGCTTGATTTAGGGCAAACGTAGCGTGGTCAGAAAAATCAACGGGGACCAGAATGTTTTTGAATACCTCGGGGGCAGACTCGGGCACAAACATCACCGAGCAAGGCGCGGCCTTCACTAGTTTGTTGGCAGTAGTACCTGAGCCTTTCAAGGAGGACTTTCTACCTACCAGTAGCAAATCAATGTGCTTCGATTTTACCAGGCGCAATAGCTTGTCCGCAGGGTCTCCTTCCTGCACCTCCACCTCTATGTCAACCGTGCGAGGGTCTGGGAAATACTCCTTCAGTTTCTCGGTGATATTCTGCTCTGCAGCTTCATCTGCGGGGGCAAAGTCCGGTAGCTTGTCCTGTACCTCTTTCGGGAGTTCCAGGGTTTTGGAGATATGGTAGAAGTAGATTTTCTCTATAGGCAGCCGATTAGCCAACTGGGCTGCGGTGCACATCAGTTGGGTATCCAACTCAGAGGCATCCAGGGCCACCATCAATCTATGAAACTGGTAGGGGGTGTTTTTCTTTGCCATAATAAAAGCCTTGCACTAGTAAATGTAAGTTACCTGGCACCAATCCTCAACAAAATATCCGCTATCCATCGCTTATCGGTTCCTTAAATCTACGGGGATTAACCAATAGAGATAGTTTGCAATAAAATGGGCCGCCACGGCACTGCTCACGTGCCAAAGAAAATGCGTACCCATGGGCAGTGGGGTGAAATTTTCACGGGCATCTACTTCCCGAAAGAAGAGCGCTAAGCCTAACAACACCCCACCCAAGAGCAAATCCCTTCCCCGTATCCAGCGGGTTTTATATAGAATGTAAAACAAAGGGATAAAGAGCATGAGCCCTGTGAAGGCATAGCCAACGTTGATCCGGGTATGCTCCGCGACTCCATTCGCAAAACCATAAAATAGCCCCTGCAGCACCAGCCCTCCGGTTACAATGACCACACCATGCCAGGCTTTGGGCGTTACTTTGGTCCAGCAGAGGAATAAGATGAGCAGCATCAAGATTTGCATGGGCACCCAATCCATCAACAATAGATAAGGTGAAATCCGCAAACCGTGAAAGAGCGTGCTACCCAAGCCGCCGATCACCAGAAAAATAGTAGCCCACAATAATACCCTATACTGCTTGCGCTGTTTTCTGATCTTCCACATCCAATAGAAAGCAGGGATCAGAAAAAGGAGCGAAGAGGCTGCATTCCAGGGCTCAATGATCAGGTCACGCGTCAAATCGGTTTCCATATAGAACGGCCCCCCATCGGGCAGTTCCGTATGGTAGCGTTGGTATTCCAGGCTTTGCGTGGAGTCCGTTTGCATCATCGGGCCAGCTCTTCTAGCAGGTGGTAGGGGTTTACTTCCGACAGGCTCAGCTGGAAGCGTATGTTCTGACCAATGTCCTGAAAAGAGAGGTTGGTACCTACCAGCGGGAAGTATAGCTCCGCTATGCCAGGGAGTACTTTCCACATTACTCCGGCGTCGTAGGCCATCCCCTCGTATCCATCCGTAAAGGCTACGTCAGCAAACACGCCCAGGCCGTATGCCCCGGGTATTTTCACCTCTGCATTGAAAGCCACCAGCCACTGGGCCCCACGTATGGGCGAATTCATTTTGAAGTCACCCTCTTGCCCCAAAGTTTGTCGGCCAAAGCCAGTACCCCCAGAAGTAAGCCCCAAGCGGTCAAATACCACACCCTGCATCAGGAAGTCGCGCCCCCCGTCCAGATACAAGTATTGCAAATCCGAGAGGGTATCGCCTAAGGCCTGTTGGAACCCAACATAGTTGCGCAGGAGCACATTGCCCTTTTCTGAGAAGGCAATGACCGTTTCCAGCGTGTTTTCTACCCGCCACAGGTCCTCATGATAGAATGCCCGTACCTCGTCTGACCAGCTAAATTTGGTGGTTTTCTGCCAAACCCGCTCACTGGCTTCCAGGGCCATATCCGTGCCCCATATCGGCATGAAAAGACCATCGTGTGGGGTTTCGGGCAAACTGAGGTTGTGGTAAGAGATGGCCGTACGGTTGTACACCGGGTTTTTGCGCCGCAGGGGCATGCCGTCCAGGCTCAGCGTGGCGCTGTGCCGCTGGGTAGCGCTGTAGCGTTGGCCGTGCAGCTGCACTCCTACGCGGTTGCCGGCCACCAGTTCGCCAAACGGCTTCCAGCGAATCCGGTAACTACCCGTGATTTCACGGCTGGCAAAGGCATAGAAGGGAAAAATAGCATACGTAAACCGGCGGTCGGGCAGGGTGTTGTTGTATACCCCAGCCCCTAGCATAAAGCCATCGTGGGAGTTGAAACCAATCGTGCCCGTCCAGAAGTGGAGCGAAGTTTTGTCTGAACGCGGGGCTGTAAATAGTGGAGGAAATTGCAGCGGCTCTATTTTCTTAAAGGCCCCTTCACGCCTGATGCGGTTATTCTGCAAGTTGGTTTCGGGGTACCATTCGTAGGGATCTACCACTACCTCATCCTCTCCCTGCGAAAGAAACCGCACCTCCTTGCTGGGGTTTTCCCGGTCTAGCTTCACCCACTGTATAGCCGTTACTTCTCCATCCTTCATGAGTCCTACGGGTACTGGCCCCGGTTCTCCGGCCACTTGCTTCACCCGCACTACCCACTCATTGCCTTCTTCCTTGGCCATTTGCAGGGCGATATCCAGCCCTCGCCGAGACTCTATCATGCCCTTGAAGAACCACTCCAGCGATTCCCCGCTTTCCCGTTCCAGCACCGCTTGAAAATCCTCGGGTGCCGGATGC
>JBCBHI010000473.1:0-4592 GCA_038525885.1 Bacteroidota bacterium | reverse complement strand
CTTTCTGCGTTGTGAAGATAGCGGTCGGACCCCTCCCTCCGTGATAGGACGACTTAGTGTCATCTCACCACCTGCCTCTTAAATCCCTGTAAATGAGCAGATTGCAAAATACATCCTGAACAGGGTCCACCCCCACCCTGCCAGGGTCAACAAAGCAGTTGGCTATTGCAAAGAATAGGTGAATCTGAACTCAGTTAGCTATGGGCAGGGAGACCCTTGCAGGGTTACTGTAAGGCCCATTCGTCCCTTAGACCAAAGTTCCTGCGTGAGTGGTGATGCGGATGTAACATCCACATCAGTGGGAGAACACTGGATTTCAAGCCCCATTTAGCTCCTCCTAACACATCCTTCGCTTCCGGTCATTCAGACACTTCTCCGGTCGTTCAGCCATCAAAATGGAACGCTGGGCTATTTCAAGACTCCTTTGCGGTACATACATCAAACCCATGAATACTCATGACAAATCTGTACCGTGTTTATCACAAATCCGCATTCAGCGGAAAATCCCTTTCGCTGGCTTTCGGCCTGCTCGTCCTCACTCTGCTAGCCAGTTGCCAGCCCGATGACGTACCCCCACAAGTAGGAGAAGTCACCTTTGGCTTTAACCTGCCAGCCACCGAAGGCCGCGCTGGCCGCGGGGTGCAAGGCCGGGGCGAGAATGTAACCTACGATTCGGTCATCTTCACCTTGACCCATCAAGGCACCAGTACTACCCAAGAGTACCGCCTGCCCTTGCAGCAAATTGGCGAGCAGTGGGTCACTAAACCCATTCAGTTGCCCCTAGGCACCAATAGCCTGGAGGAATACTGGGTAGAAGATGACCAAGATGCTATTGCTCTCATCGCCCCCAAGGAAAATTCCGAAAGGGCCTACCTGGTGTTGGACCCGCTACCCATAGACTTTGAGGTGGCCGCCGACAGCATCACCCCGGTAAAACCCGAAGTGCTCAGCACCGAAGGTTTCAATCCTGAGGATTTTGGCTACGCCTTCTTTGGATGGTTGGAGGTAGAAACCTTCCACTTTTTGCTCAGCGTATTTGAACCCATTCCAGATCACCCCGACCCACTCTACGTAGGCTGGCAGTGGGCCGAAGGAGCCAACCTCACCATCACCGACCCCAACGGGCTTCGCTACGAAGCAGTACTAGGCGATTCGGTAAATGAAGTGGAGCTGCGCAGCGACGGCGGGCCGTATACTCTAGAAATACTTAAGGACGGTTTCCTCCCTTTTACGGCCACCTACAATACCGATAGCCTAATCACTCACACCCATGACCCTTTAGAAATCTGCATAAAAGAAGGTTCTGGATTACCTCCTGCAAAATCCAACCTCTCACTTCGTGAGTTATTTCATTTTACAAAAAGTACTGCAGCCGTGAGCTACTCAGGTACTAGCGGGATAGGATATGCAATTGCATTACCTAGTGAGTACTACTCCAATAAAGTAAAATCGGTAACCCTTACGTGTGCAATTGGGGGCCTTAGTCCCGGCCAAGTAAGTCAAGCGATTATCTCGACCAGAGATATTGGTAGCCAGTTTGGGGACCGAAACAGAAGGATATCAGGACCCATATCCGCTGAGGTAGCTAACAACGATGCTAGTTTTTCTATTGATGTTACCAGCCTGTTTGTTGATGGTAATGGAAACAGCAGAAACGGTATTAATTTCATAAGTATTATTAGAAATGGGGCTGACCCTACGTATAACCTTAGCAGGAATTCTACATCGAATCTCACCATAGAGTATTACTAAATAGCATACTCATTTTGGGATAGGCTACTCAAATATTAATTGGGTAGTCTGTCCCTATTTTCTACTTCCAACCAGTAAAAGCCGCCTTACCTAATTTGATTGAACTGCTCTAGTAATCGTGCACGGTAGGTACGGCCTACCGGGATTTTGGTATCCCCTATGAATACACTCAGATCACTGATCCGGTCTATGTGGCTAAGGTTGACCAAATAACTTTTGTGCACCCGCATAAAGGTGGCAGCAGGCAGTTTTTCGGCCGTATGCCGCAAACTACTCACAATCACATGCTTGCGGTCCGTGGTCACCAGCGTACTGTAATTGCCCGCGGCTTCTACCCAAAGCAACTCCTGATACCGGAGGCGGACCAGCTGGTCCTGACTGCGAATCCAAACACTGTCTTGCAATACCCGGTCGAAAGGGGAAGGAGGCCCTTCTACCTCAAGGGAAGTTTCGGGTGGGTGAACCAGGGCTTGGAGCTGTTCTGGGCTGAAAAACTGCCCTCCATGGGCTACTTCAACCAGGGCCTCAGTAAGGGTAGCAAGGGTAGCCGACTTGGGCACATAGCCGTGCCCCCCTGCCTGGACTACGGCCCGGTAGTGATCCGTATCCTCATGGGCCGTAAGGAACAATATTCGTAGCTGAGGCAACACCGCCAAGGCATCTGCCACCACCTGATAGCCCTTGCGGTCAGGCAGCGAAATATCCATTAGTACCACATCTAGTGACAATGCAGGCAAGGCCTGCAAAAAGGCCGCTGCACTTCCATAGTCTCCGCAGATCTCAAAACGGGGTTCCTGACCTAGCTGTGCCGCCAGGGTTTGCCGAAATACCGTGTGGTCCTCAACCAAGGCCAAGCGAATAGGTTGTTCCATAAGGATAGGTTTGTAAGCAAGCGAGGTGAATTAAACAACATCAGCCTTGGGGGGATACACTGCGTGCATGGGCACCTGCAAGCACACCGTAGTACCATCTCCAGGCAGGGAGTCTACGAACATCGACCCTGCCCAATCCACCATCCGTTCCTGAATGCCCTTGAGGCCTAAGCCTTGTGCCGCATTAGCAGTTTCGGCAGCCATCCCAGTCCCATCGTCCGTTACCGAAAGGCAAAGGTGCCCTGCCTGCTCCTCTACCGTTATTAGGATGCTATGCGGTTGTGCATGCCGTATGGCATTGCCCACCAACTCCAGCAGGCATTGATATAGGGTTCTTTCCAGCGGATGTGGCCAGCAGGTCCGTGAAGCGTTCGCCTCCAAACTAAACTCAATATCTCCGTTGGTATCCAAAGTCTGGACCAGGTGCTGAAGCGTAGGGACTAGCCCTTCTTGTGCCAGGCGGCCGCCAGCCAAATTGTGCGATATGGACCGCACACTTTGGATCGCCACCTGCATCAGCCCTTGGGTCTGGTGGTGTGCCTCTTGGTAATTGGGAAGCGTCTGTAACGAAGAAAGCTGAAGGTTGACCGCCGCCAGGGTGCCTCCCAGCTGATCGTGCAAATCCTGCGCAATGCGTTGCCGCTCCTGATCCTGTCCGCTCATCAAGGCCTGGGCGGCCGCCTGACGCAGCTCGCCCATTAGAGCAGTTACCTTCTGCTGATGGTCCGCTTCCGCTTTTTCCAAGGCCAATCGCTGGGCCTTTTTTCGCTGCCGAAACAGCAAGTCCAGCAAACCACTGATGAAGAGCAGGACTACCCCTCCCGCAAAGGCATTCCGCTGCTGAGTGCGCCGCTGGGTCACCTCCGCCTGTAGCAAAGCATCAGCTGCCAGTTGGTCAATGTGCCGCTGCTGCACTACCGTCTGGTACTTCTCCTCCATTTCTGCCCGGGCCCGCTCACGCTCCTTATCTATTAGTGAAAAACGCAGCGTATCAAACCTGCGCAAGGTGCTGTAGGCAGTTGCCGACTGGCCCAGCACCGCCAGTACTTCGGCCAGACTATTGAGGGCATAGCTTTCTTCTAGCCGGGCCCCTAATTCCTCTGCCAGCTCCAGCGCTTGCCGGTATTGGGGAAGGGCCATAGAGTACTGGCCCAGCTCAAAATAGCAGGCCCCGGCATTGAGCGACCAGATCATCCGCGCCCGGGGTTCCAGGTTTCCTGGTGTCTGGCCAATCTGGTCATAGCTGGCCAATGCCTCACGGTAGCGAGACTGGGCATGAAGGAGGTTGCCTTGTACCAAATTCGCATAAGCCTTGGCTGTGGGCGAAGCGTCCAAGGCAGGCTCTTGGAAGGCAGAATCCAGATAGGCTTGAGCTTCCGAAAATTGCGATCGGCCCGCCAGGGTTTCGGCATAGTTGCAATACAGCTGGGCCCGCTGTAGGGGTCGCTGTAGGTACTGGTGCAACACCTCAGCTTGATCGTAGAAATGCAGCGCACGTGACCACTGCCGGTCCCGTTGGTACACCAAACCCAGGTTGTTGTAAGCATCGGCCAGCATCAGGGTATCCTGAAGTTCCTCCAGTAGCTGGGTAGCTTGAAGATGGTAGTGCAAAGCAGAGTCTAGCCGGCCTTGGTTTTGGAAAGTAAGGCCCAGGGCATCCAAGGCAAGCGAGGCACGCCTGGCATTGCCCAGGGATTGCCACAGGGCGGAGGCCACCTGTAAAGACGCCTGAGCCTCCGCCAGCTGATGCTGCTGGGCCAGGAGAAGCCCAAGGCGTTCGTGACACTGTGCCAGCCGCAGCGTATCCGGCTCGGATGCCTGAAGCGCTACATTTTGCCGGGCAAAAGCCAGGGCTTCGGACGAATTTCCCGTGGCCTCGGCCAACCGCTGGCGTTGCTCTAGCAGCAAGGTAGCCAGCGCCACGGCGGGGTATTGCTCCAGCAGGTTGGCTACACTATCCAAGGCCAT
>JBCBHI010000472.1:0-4594 GCA_038525885.1 Bacteroidota bacterium | reverse complement strand
ATAATAACCCGTCTGGGTAAAAGGGCTTGATTAAGACGCTTAATATCAAGTAATTATATACAACCTAGTAAAACGAGAACATCATGAAAAGATCGGTAGTACACTTTGAAATAGGCTGTAGTGATATCGCAAAAACCTCTGCTTTTTATAAAGCTGTTTTTGACTGGAATATCCATCAACATGGAAATTCGGCTATTATCGACGTAGAAAAAGAAGGGGCACCCACGGGACACATTAATAAATTGGGGCCGGAGGATCCTCAAAACTATGTTACGGTCTATGTAGAGACGGATACTCTTGCTGCTGACCTAACCGCAGTGGAATCCCATGGCGGTAAAATCATGGTAAAACCCACTCCACTTCCTGACGGTAGAGAGTTCGCTTGGTTCGAAGATGTGGCAGGCAATATCATGGGTTTAATCACTCCCAAACCAATCAACCATTGACATAAGCACTCATACTAATCCAATGGTAAGGAAAGGGTCTATTGTCTAATTTAAAGGCAGGAAGGGCTAACTAGGGCATGTTGAAAAAGTCATCAATTGCCTCCGGCTTTAGCCGGATGGTAAAGAAATCCACAATAACAGGGCTTCAGCCTAAGAAAACCACCTCTCTTTGGGCTAAAGCCCTAAATATTTGGGGTTTTGGATCACCGAGCTAAAGCTCGGCGCAATTGAAACCAGGCTTTTTGACTCATATCGCTGAAAAACTTTGGATTTAGAAGAAGTCTATAGCGGGTTAATCTCCTACGGGTAAGATTTTTAGCTTGTTTTCAGCAGTCCCTAACTAAGGAAGTCCCGCAAGAATCAATGCCCTGTAATAACCCTACTTTGTTAATTCAATCAATCGTTGCGAAAGGGCCATTTTGAAATTGTAAAATTGGGGTTAGTGATCATAAAATATCGTTTGTATGGAGGGAACCTCATTTGGCAGAGGTTCTGTAGGGGGGCGTTTCATGAATCGCCCCCCCCTACAGAACCCAAGTCTACCTCCAGCCACCAGACCTTACAATGTAGCGTTAACACTATTTGATACTAGCAGGGGGCTATTTCTGAAAGGGAAAGTGTATCATCGGCACAAGTAACTATCCTTTTCCAACACCTTATCCGGAAGCCCTAGCTGATGATACCAAAGACATTTATTGTGAGCAAGATAAAACAACCAATGAAGGCAATTTCCCACTCCATACTCCTGATGGCTTTTATAAGTCTGTTGGTTATCGGCTGCTCTCCAGACAAACAGGTCATCAGGCTTGCCACCTATACCTATGCAACGAACGACCGAGTGGACAATTTGCAGCCACTGGCTCAAGCCTTGGAAAGCCGCTTACAACGCCGGGTAGAGATAACCAGCTATCCTGATGTGGAATCCTTTATCACCGGAATAAAATCAAATCAGGTAGATATCGCCTTGATCAACACCTTGGGCTATTTAATTCTAGCCTCTGACAACGAGCATATGCTACCCGTAGCCAATATGCATATAAAGGAAGATGCCGTGGACAATTACAAAACGGTCCTCCTTACCTGTAATGACAGCCTACATGACTATTCACAAGTATCAGAAGAAGCGGACAAGCTGACCATGATGTTTGTCAAAGAGGGCTCTACCTCTGGCAACCTGATCCCCCGGCTTTTCTTGAGTTCTATCAATATTTCCTCTCCGGAAACTCAGTTTAAGGAAGTGAAGTATGGAGGGAATCATACCTCTACCCTCGAAAAACTGATGAACCATGAGGCGGATCTATGCGCCATTGGCAGCAATGAGTACTACAAGCAAATACAAGCCGATGCTACCCTAGCCAATAGAGCAAGACTGCTATGGGTTTCCGATGAGATTCCTCTAGGCCCGGTACTGTTGAACAAGGAGTTAACTTCTGAGGAAAGGGAGGAAATCACCCATCTATTGTTAAACCTGCACCAAGAGAATTCCGCTGCCTTCGAAGCCGTCAAAGCCGGATGGTCAGAAGCAAAACAAGCCGATCAGTTTCAAGTAATCTCGGATGCATACTATAACTCCTTTAGGGAAGTGGATGGAAACAGCACCCAACTTGAGGACATTCTGAATATGTTTGACCAATAAACAGGGGCTTACCCGATACCTAAAAACCCAAGAAAATGAACCTGCATAAGACAACCCTATTCGTTTTAGCCATTGCCTCTTTAGCCGCTTGCCAGCAAAAAGAACCACCGCAGCAGCAGCAATCGGCAGTGGAAGCCTATAGTGATTCCCTCACCATGGAACTGACTGAAATCCATAAGCAGGGTCACATCAATGGATTTTCGGTTGCAATTGTTAATCAAAATGAAGTGCTATTTCAGGCAGGGATTGGGTATTCCAATCTAAATACAAAAGCAAGCTATACAGAGAATACCATTCAAAATATAGGCTCGGTATCTAAAACCTTCATTGGAATAGCCCTGCTGAAAGCCCAAGAGATGGGTAAGCTTAGTTTGGACGATCCCATCAATAAGCATTTACCATTTCAAGTATATAACCCGAATTACCCCAGCGAAGACATCACCATAAGGCACTTGGCTACTCATACTTCCACAATTCTGGACACGGACTACTACAATGAGAAATCCTATATCCTAAAAGAAGACATAGAGGTGCCAGACTCCATTATGGCTATGTCAGAGGAATTCAATGCACCTACTTCAACCATGCCTTTGGTCTCCTTTTTGGAAAAACTACTCTCTGATAAAAGTGAATGGTATGATGAGCAAGGCTTTCTTCAAAACAAACCGGGGGAACTCTATGAATATATCAATGTAGGCGCTGCTCTGGCAGCAGCCATAATAGAAATTGTCACCGGAGAATCCTACAATGAATTTGCCACTAAGCATATTCTACAGCCGCTGCATATGTCCTCCTCAAGTTGGTCATTTGACGAAGTAGATATGACCAAGCATTCTACTCTGTATGCCAGACCAACTATCGAGCTGCCGTTTTATTCGCTGATCACCTACCCTGATGGTGGGCTCAAAACCAGTATCTCTGATATGGCTAACTATCTAAGTGAGCTGATAAAGGGGTATTATGGAAATGGGACCATACTCCATAGCGCTTCCTACAGTGAGTTATTCAGAGCACAGTTGACCTCCGAACATATTCCTGACCAAGACGAAGCGGGGGATCCTTATGATGATGAATACAACACGGGAATATTTATGGGATTTACCCCCAAAGGGTATGTAGGCCATACGGGTGGAGACCCTGGTATCGCTACTTTTATGTTCTTCAATCCTAAATCAAAAACCGGCAAGGTAATGATGATCAACACCTCAGTCAGGGGCTCCGCCGGGGTAAAGGAATTCTATGATATCTGGTATACCCTTGATGACTATGAAAACAAGATGAAGCTAAATGATTCCAACCAGAAATAGAGGTTAGGATGATCGTAGCGGCTACGCGCAGGTACGAAATCAAAGCAACACACTTGGTATTTATTTAAAATCAATTGAATTGAATAATAAACTTGCCATCGTAACGGGAGCAAGTCGATTGAAAGGAATTGGTCGAGCCATTTGCTGTGAACTAGCCAGCAAAGGTTTTGATATCTTCTTTACCTATTGGCTATCCTATGACCAGGAAATGCCCTGGGGAGTACAGGATGAAGAACCGAAGAAAATCCAAGAGGAAATACTGAGCTTCGGGGTAAGGTGTGAGAAAATGGAATTGGACCTATCCAGAGAAAACGCTCATGAAGTCCTGCTCAGGGAAGTAAAAGCTAAGTTGGGAAGCCCCACGGTGCTGGTGAATAATGCTACTTACAGTACCGAAACCACCCTGGATAATCTGACGGCAACCGAGTTAGACAAGCACTATGCCATCAACCTAAAAGCGACCACCCTCCTCACTCTGGCATTTGTTCAGCAGTTTGCATCGGGCAACCACGGAAGAATCATTAACCTGTCCTCAGGGCAGTCTTTAGGCCCCATGCCCAACGAAATAGCCTATGCAGTAACCAAAGGGGCCATCGAAACCTTGACGTATACCCTGTCCCAGGCAATTGCTGCTAAGGGAATCACTATCAATGCCGTGAATCCCGGACCCAATGACACCGGGTGGATGGATGATAGCCTCCGGGCCCAACTTTTGAGCCAATTCCCCATGAAGCGAATAGGAACGCCAAAGGACACGGCCAAACTGATCGGGTTTTTAGCCAGCGAAGAAGCAGAATGGGTTACCGGACAAATCATTCACTCGGAAGGCGGGTTCAAGCGATAGGGGATTGCCCGCGAAATAATATATATTTTGCATTCGGAGTACGTTGAACCCGGATTATGCAGTAGAATAATCAAAAGGAGGGTTCAAAGTCTGGATTTGTGAGAAAATACCGTCCAGCCAGGGCCTTCGTTTGACTGGTAGGGCAATCTTGAGGACCGTTTTGTGTGCATGAGAAGCGGTCCAAGCTCCTAATGCAAAGCAATAGGATTTGAGCGTCCTCAACGTGGCCCTTTTGTGATGCTGCAGGGCAAAATGGCGGAACAAACTCATTAGGTTATAGGCCACCATAATGAAACGAAACGACGCTTCGGTAGCCCAAAAGTCTTCCAAGCAGAAGTTCTCTAGTCCAAAATCCTGCTTG
>JBCBHI010000471.1:0-4606 GCA_038525885.1 Bacteroidota bacterium | reverse complement strand
ATACCTTTGTTCTTTCTGAAGGAAGTACCTTTGCGGGAACACTAACCAAAGGAAATGATAAAGCATCGAATAGGATTAATCGCATAAAAAGGTTGCACAGCTTTTAGATTGATATGGTGGCTTGATGTAAGAATTTGTTGGCTTATGACGATTTTAGGGCTGGTTTTCGGGCCACTTTGCCTCATTTGCCTACCTCAAAAGCCCTTAAGTCCAGACTTTTGTACCCTCCGAACAGTTTTTGCACATGTCTATTTCTGACCGGGAACGAAGGACAGCCGCACGGAAATCTTGATAGGGTTTGCTGTACCAGATTTCCTTAAAGGTTTGCTGTCCAAGAGTTCCCATAGCATGGTGAGCATCCTTGTCAAAACAGCACGGAACTACCTGCCCGTCCCAGGTAATGACGCAGCTCTGCCACATCCGCCAGCAGTGACTATCCAAGGTGTTCTTGATGTGGTATTTGCCATCCGTTCCCTTGCGGTACCGCGAATATTGGTCTTGCTGGGGCATCAGGACATTGCCGTCCTCGTAGTCATAGAGTTGGGCAGTTTTAAAAGCCACGTCATCTACCCCAATTTTGCGGGCAAGCTGCTTGGCTTCCTCAATTTGATGCTCGTTGGGCTGCACTACCAAAAACTGAAACACCAAATAGGGGCTGCGGGACCTCAACTTCTTTTTCCAGGCTACCAGGCGTTCCGTTCCTTCCAGCACCTTCTGCAGGTTTCCGCCCACGCGGTATTGTTCATACACCTCCTGCGTAGTCCCATCAAGGGAGATAATGAGTCGGTCCAAGCCGGAGCGCACGGTGGCTTCGGCCCGGGCATCATCTAGGTAATGGGCATTGGTAGAGGTAGCAGTATAGATACGGCGCTGGGTAGCGTGCTGTACCAAATCAAAGAACTGCGGATGCAGGTAGGGCTCACCCTGGAAATAAAAAGTAAGATAGAGGAGGGTGTCGGCCAGTTCATCGATGACCTCCCGAAACAAGTCTCCGGACAAATGGCCGGTGGGCCGGGTAAAGTTTCTGAGCCCGCTGGGGCATTCCGGGCAGCGCAGATTGCAGGCGGTAGTGGGCTCAAAGGCCAAGCTGATGGGCAAACCTTTGGGTGCGGGTAGGCCGGTCCGTCGGGAAGCATAGTAACTCCTAACTACCTGAGCAGCATTATACATCCGCTTGGGGGTAAGCTTGCCCGCCAGCCTTAAGGCATCCGTGAAATTTCTATTGATCGCCAAGTTTCCAAAGTACCGGACTCCGGTTATTTTTACCAAAAGACCCACTGCCTTATGTTAGCTAAAAAAGCACTTCGTCTTCTGCCTTGGTTATTGGTGGTCATTATGGGCCTCTTATTTTTCTTGTTCAGAGGCAATCTTGACTTTACTCCCAATAAGGTGGAAGGCCCCATGGTGATCCAAACCACCACGGTATTGGAGAAAGTAGAGGAGCTGGGCAAGCTGGAACTGGTCAAGCATTCCTTTAGCGAAATAGTGGAGCTCAAGAAAGAGAACATCAGCTATGATACCTGGTTTGGGAAAATCAATGCGCCTAGCACCGGAGCCGAAATTGTGCTGTTCACAGCTGGCGAAGCGGTAGGCTGTATTGATCTGACCTTGCTGCAAGCAGAGGACATGGAAGAAGAGGGGGACACCCTTTGGATTACCCTGCCGCAACCGGAGATATGCTACTTTAAGGTCGACCTAGAGAATACCCGGATTTACAATTTTGAAGTAGGGTATCTGGAAGATGAAAAGGTGTTTATAGATAGTGCCTACAAGACCGCCGAGAGAAAGATTAAGGAAGCGGCCCTGCAAAGTAATATTCTCGATCAGACCACAGAAACTGCCCAGTTGATGCTAGGGCCTTTATTATCAGAGATTTCCGAGCAGAACGTTCTGTTCCGGGCCCGCCAGGAGCCACTGAAAATTACTTTCCCAGACTAACCGACTGTCAGTACCGTTATTGCAGGGGCCCATGCCATAGACTTATCTTCGCCCCATCAAGTAGGATGATATGAAAAAAGCATTGCTTATTGTTTTGGCTATTGTTGCCTTCGTAGTTCCCTCTTTTGCTCAAGTGCCTGTGGCAGAGGTATATCAAGTAGGGGATTTTTTGATCAGCGCGGGAGTAGGCATCCCCAGTCGTTATTCTACGCCGCTTGGGGCTAGCGAGAATGTTTCCATACCCACCATTATCCATGCCGAATACGGCCTTCAGGAGTGGTTTAGTGTGGGGGCTGTGCTCGGGCTTACCGCCTTCCCCGTCACCGTACAAAACGTAAGTTATTCCTCCCAAATCATCCATGTTGGGGCTCGGGCCTCCTTTCACGCTACCTCATTGATAGATGACGCCACGGACGGAGAATTCGGTTTGGATGGAGTGGATGTTTACGGCGTATTTATGCCCGGTGTGGTAGTGTTCAATGCCATCAACAACGATACCGACCCCAGAGTGCTGCCCGCTGTTCGGGCGAGAATTGGTGTGGGCGCCGGAGTTCGCTACTATTTCACTCCCAAAATTGGGGTCTTTGTGGAAGGGGTAGCCGGGTTTCAGAGCTTTGCCACGGGAGGTGTCACCTTCAAATTTCACCGATAAGGGCGCAACCGAGAACTCACCCCGCCTCATGCTCGTTTATTCTCAAAATAAATCCCGATGAGCGCTCCGTATATACCCATCAATTGTAGCTTTTATGATGAATTAGAGGCCTTTGCTACCCTACAGAAAGTAGTGGACATTGTGTATCGAAAGGACGGAGGTGAGGACCATGCAGTGGTAAAGGATGTAATTGAAACTTTTTTGATCAAAGAGAAAGTGGAATATATGAAGCTGAGGGAGGGAAAGTTGATTCGCCTGGACTGGCTTATTTCGGTAGAAGGTAAGGCCTTGCCATTGGCTTGTTGAGTGGAAATCCCCGGATAGGAAAAATTGTACTCAAGTGGTGAAGTGTTATTTGCCGATTGGGGACTGGGGTAGAGCCCTATCTTTGATAATGCCTATAGAAGAATCGGTTAGCACAAAAATCTCTTCCCAAAACTAAAATTATTCTTGTTTTACCCTCGCTATTGTGATGTAAGCGCAGATGTAAACAAGTTGGATTTAACCAGTATTCGTCTTGCCGAATTTCTTTTTTATCAGCAGAATGCTATGTATTTTAGCCCCTGACGGTGTAGGAACTTGTTTTGTCCCAAATACCTAGCTATTATGGGTGTTTTCCCGTAATGGGTTGTGGATAAGTCATCATCAGGGCTTATATATTTTTAAAATATTGTTCGAATAATCCCAGGCTTAAAGTCTGGATAGCCCACACAGAAACCTAGTCGATAGGCAATGGCAAAACTCAAGAATATTATTAAGCAACTCTCATTGGACGACTATCAATCGATTTATGATCAATTGATTGAAAGTAACGCTGATAAGTCTGCTTACTTGTTGAAGTCGATGCGTGAAAAACAGCTCACCGACGTGAAGGTGATGGAGGAGCTGGAGGTAAATACCAATGCCTACTACACACTTCGGTCTCGCCTCAACCAAAAGATTGAGGAATATCTACTTCAGCAGATGGAGAGCCCCAGGACTGACATCCTGAAGAAGGTTGCTAATATTAATGAGATCATTTTTACCAAAAAGCGGGCAATTGCGGTAGCTACCTTGAAGAAGTTGGAGAAGGAACTGCTGGACTATGACCTATCCAATGAACTCACCATTGTTTATAAGTACCTCAAAAAACTCCATATACATTCTCAGGACTATTTCAACTATTCACAGCTATACAATAAACACGTGGCCTATACCCTGGCGGTAGACAAGGCAGAGGATATCCTGGGTGAGTATTTCAAGAAATACGGCAACTTCACCATGGACCCCAGCGAGCAGGGTCGGTTGGAGTTGAACCTGTTGTACAAAGAGATCAATAATATTTCGGGGATGTATCAGAGCCACCGGCTCTATGTATATTCTTCCTGTGTCAACATTTTCCATCGCTTGTTTGTAGAAAGCGAGGAGGCGTTTGAAGAAGATGAGCCGATTGAAGACATGCTCAGCAACGTGCAGAAGTTCTTCAATCAGTATCCTATGGACTCCATATACTACCACCTCAATCTGGTGTTTGAGTTCCTCAAGTTGGAGTACTATAACCACTACCGGGTATACCGCAAGGCAGAGAAGTTCTTTGAAGATGTGAGCGAGTCTACCTCTATGCTGCTCAGCAACTATACCTTGTACACCTATCCTGCGCAGTTCCTGCTTACCAAAACGGAGCGACACTTGCGCAATGAAACCGCCGGGGATCTGTATGAGGAGAACCTGGCTATTTTCCAGGACTACGAGGTGGATACGGAGAATATACCCACCCATGTGACGTATGTGGTCTTCAGAGCGTTGTCCTGCTACTACTGCGGCAAGTATGACGAGGCAGCCCGGTGGATCAATAATCTGCTTAACGAAATCAGCCTCAAGAAGTACCCCATTGCTCAGCTGGAGGTAAAAACCCTGCTAGCATTGCAGTACTGTTTAATGAAGGATTTCGATCTGTTCAATCAGTTGATCAACAGTATTCAGCGTCAAATACGGCTTTTGGGTAAAGAGAATTGTGACCACATTTTATTCTTTACC
>JBCBHI010000470.1:0-4614 GCA_038525885.1 Bacteroidota bacterium | reverse complement strand
AAAAGGCCACCATGGAAACAAAAGCGGTTATGCCAAGTACGGCGGTATACCGTTGCTTTATGAAGGTCCCTTTATCCGGGGCATTCTTGGTACCCTCCTTGGCTTTGGCCGGGGCAGCCTCCTTGAGCTGAAATTTCCGCTGTATCACCATTAGCGTGGCCACGGCACCTACCACCCCTACCAAGGCGATGAAATTCATGTAGAGAGTATTAGAAAACACCCTGGGCACCATACCTGCCATAAGGAAACAGCCAATGATAGATGCCACGGTGGCCCCCATGTTGATTCGGGCTTGTAAGCGCTTGGTTTGCCGCAAATCCAACAGGCTAAGGGACAGTCCCCCACTCTCCAACCCGACCAGGGTTATGAATGGAGAGGCGAAGATAAATACGCCGAAGGCGATGGCCTTTTGCAAGCTGGTACCATCACTTTCACCTCCTGCCCCGGTAAGAATACCACTAATGGTGAGCAAGGTAGCCAGCACCCCAATAACTACTAAAGTAACACCAAATACCCGACTACGGGGCATTCTGCCAATCAGTCGCTTATACAGGGCACCTAGCAGGAAACCCACCACACCTGAAGCCAAATAGGCCCAAGGCAAACGGCTACTGTCAAAGTAGTGCACCAAGAGGGCATTGGCCACTGAGAAATAGATGGCAATGAAGGTCTGGGTGGCAAAGGCATGCACCCGCAACCAAAAGACTTTCTGTTTCTCTAAGGTATCTACCGTAGCTACTGCCATGGTTCTATTTTTGGGCTACATACAATCCCCAGGAAAATCGCATCTCCAGATGGGTAGTTGCGTCTACATATTGAATTTGTTCCAATCCACGAGGGCTAAGCTTACTGGCTTCCTTACGGATAAACTCATGCCATTGGGCCAGCTTGGTCTGATCTTGCTTAAAATCTGTGGCCAGCCGGGTGGCCGAATCAAAGTGATACGGCAAGGCTTGGTTACAAGTAATATTCTGGAAACCCACATCCTTCAACTGCGCGAGCAGTTCCGATTCATTGGGAAAATAACGTTGGGTTACCAAAGAGTGAAAACCCGCCAGCCGATCTTTCTCGCGCACAATGGCTCGGTAAAAATCGCCCATTTCATCCTCTAGAGTTATTTGCCACAAAACAAGCTTTCCCTCATCGGCCAATAGGCGATGCATGACCCGCGCCAACTCTGGCTGGTTAGCATGGGCTATCTCATGCCATAACAGCTTGCCAATGATCCGGTCATAATACCCTTCGGGAGCGCTTGGAGCCAAAATGGATTCATTGAAAAAAGCAGTCTTGGATTCCATTTGCTCAGCAGAGAGCAATTCGGCCAATTTGCTTTTCGCAATCCCAAGTTGGGTAGCACTGAGCTCCAGCAAATGATAGGTAAGGTCTTTGGGAGGGTTACGCTGCAGAATAGCTTGTGTAACTGCCCCATAGGCAGACCCGGCATCCAAAACCCGCAAACCTGCTTTGAGATCGGTCACCGAAACCAATTGGTCAAACATTTCGCCGCCTACACAGTGTACCTTCTCTAGGTTGACGAGTCGGTTCTGGTAATCGTTATCCATAATAAAAATAATAGGGCTAGAAATTATATAGTAGCCTAAATTGGCTGTGGAACCCGCGCTGCGGTATTAATGAGGGATTAGTAACTCCGTCACCGTTAAGAGGCCCCGTATTATAATATGACTGGTTGGTAATGTTGAAAAAGCTAACCTGGGCTGTGAGTCCGTTTCCGGCTCCGTTATCACTGATCCATTGGCTGAAATCCCAGCCAATGGTGGCATTCAACAGCAAGTAGGCACTAAAGAAATCGCCTTTGGTGGTACTTTCTTGCCCATTATTGTCAGGATTGGTAGTCCCTCCCCCGGTAGGCCGTGCACTCACGTATTGGCTACGCACGTTGGCTTTCAACCGGTTGTCTAAGAAACTGCCAGACACTCCCAATTTGGCCTGATGCGGGGCTATGTCCGCGATGATGTTGTTCACCTCAAATCCCGCATCGGATACTTCGGTGCTGTCTATGCCATCTACAATCCGGGATACCCGTCCTTGGGTGTAGGAATAGTTCCCCCAAAGAGAAAGGTTAGGTCTTATCCTCCATGTACCCACTACCTGCACTCCATAGATATCGAATTCGCCAATGTTAGCGTTTTGGGTCACACTTGTACCGATTTTCCTCAAACCCACCACATTATCTATGGCAGAATAGTAACCCGAAACCTCGGCCGTCAATAGTTTTTCTCCTGCCGAATTGGTTTGCGTATAGTAAGCAGAAGCTTCAAAATTACGGATGACCTCTTCCTGTAAATTCACGCTGGGAATCCGGGTACCTCCGGTGGAGAACTTACTCCACTGCGAGGGGTTCTGAATACCCCGGGCATAGATGGCTTTCAATACCCAGTTGCGAGGTGTATACACCAGGGCCAGGCGTGGATTGAAGGCCCAGCCAAATCCTTCATCAGAACGAATGCGGTTATAATCGAGCCGAGACCCTCCTACTAGCTTTAGGGAGGGCAATACCTTCCACTGCGCTTGAGAGTACAGTCCGAGATCCCACATTCCATACTGGTTCCCTCCTTCCTCTTGATTGGAGGATACTACTCCACATTCTTGTGGGTTTGGCCAGGTATCGCATCCGGTATCCCGGTCCTCTACATTTACCGTGTCATATGACACAATGTAGTCCCCTTGCATTTGGGTATTTCTAATCTCAAGACCCGACACCCAAGACAGCTGCTCGGTAGCCGCGTACACGAACTTTTGCTCTGTACGTAACTGCCGCGCCTCTTGGAAGAAGTTCCGGTCTACCCAAATCACGTCATCAGCGAAGGTGGTGGGATCATCCGTAGACACTAAGTCATAAATGTCATAGTTACCACGCCAGTAGTTCCGAGAGAATAGGATATTGGACTTAGTGGGTTGTAGTCTGTGGTACCGGTAGCTAGTCAGTGAAGAAAAAGTCCAGGTACCCTCGTTGTTGAGCGGAGTGGCGTACTTCAACGTAAGGGTGTAATTCTGGGGAGTCCAGACAGAACCGTTACCCGAAGGGCCTGCCACTACATCCCGGTAGCGAGCAGAGGTACCTTCCTCACGGGTCCAGTGCTGGGCGGTAATACTCAGCCGATCGAAACTTACCTGGGCGCGCAGGTAATAGTTGAAACTGGAATTGCTAAACCCATTGACAGATTGACCGTCAATTCCGTTTTCATATAAGGCCTTGTCAGCAGCACGCACAGCGGCCAATCCTGCCTCTGACAGGGAAATGGTCCGGGTTCCGTCTGCCACCGTTTCGGTGAGATAACCATTGGTGTCCACAATGCCCAAATCGGCCAGGGTGGTGTCCTCTCCCACTTCAATCACCATGAGGGAATCATACCTGCTGGTGGTATCAAATTCCGTAGCCGCGTAGTCAAAATCTTTTCCAACCAAAGGATCATCAGAGAGGTCCATTTCGTCGCTCCAAAA
Source organism: Bacteroidota bacterium (assembly GCA_038525885.1). Lineage (GTDB taxonomy): Bacteria > Bacteroidota > Bacteroidia > Cytophagales > Cyclobacteriaceae > DMST01. Next base: position 1,152 of record JBCBHI010000470.1, on the reverse strand, counting down.
AGCCCGCCCGGTCACGTTCCACTGCACTCTGCCAGACTTTGAGGTTCCACCTAATGAAAGATCAGTCCAGTAGGTATTATAAGAGCCTGTACCAAAGTGGACTTCTCCTGTAGGACGATTATTCTTCCCTGTGAATTTCTTGGTTACTACGTTGATTACGCCCACAAAAGCATTGGGCCCGTACATGGTGGAGGCAGGCCCGTAGATGATTTCTACCCGCTCTATGTTACTGATAGGGTACTGACGAGAGATATAGGGGATGTTAAAATACAGATCGTTTTCTTCTACCCCATCTATCAAGAGTAAGGTCCGTTCTGTATTAGTAGACCGGTATCCTCGCTGATAAATATTGGTATAGGTAGCACTGTAAAAGCCCATAATGTCGAAGCCGGGCTGGTCTTTTAGCAGTTCGATAAGGCCATTATAGCCCCGCCGAATCATTTCTTCTTTGGTGATGATGTACACCGTAGCCGGGGCCTCCTCGGGCCGCTCAGCAATTTTGGATACCGAAGCAATGGTTTGAGAGCTAAGCTGGCTTCTCACCGAGACAATCAAATCTTTGTAGCCTTGCCGGTCCGTAAGCTCGGGTTCATATCCGGGCTGGGAAATCAAAAGCTTTTTGGCCATTTCGGTAGCCTCTTCCAGCCTGTCTTGTACAAAGTACACCTTAATCATGAGTACCCGAGAGGCTCGCTGACCATTAGGGGTTCGGAAATTGTTCCCCTCCAATAAGGCCAAGGCTTCGCGGAACTGGCCCTTTGCCACGTGGCTTTGAGCTTGCTCGATCACCTGCAATTCATTCGATTCTTGCCGATCCTGAGCTACCAGCGGGAAGGCCAATACACTACACAAGGAGAAAAGTATGATCAGATGTCGCATGTTATTCTGTTAGCTTACGCACCTCTTCTGCAAGTGCCGTCATGGAAGCATGCCAACGAATAACCCGCCGGTCCTGGCCTGCCGTAATGAAATAGTTCCCCCAGTCCACATAGGTGCCACTCCATACCCACTTTTCATGCAGAGGTAGTACGATTACCTTCGGTTTCACCCCCTCTTCCTCAGACCAGTATTCCTTTGGCCACAGACGTACGGTCTGATCCAGACTGGTTGATAGCAGCTGGTCTTGCTTGGGGCTAAACTCTAAACTGGTAA
>JBCBHI010000469.1:0-4625 GCA_038525885.1 Bacteroidota bacterium | reverse complement strand
GCTATTGGGTGCCTGAGTTGCACAGGCGATGGGCCCAACAGCCGATTAACGCCCCGGTGATGTACCCTACGATGACATCAGAATAGTAATGCTTCCCTGCCCCTACCCGCCCCCACCCGGTGACTGCGGGTACTACGGCCGCGGCACCCCACACGGCGTATCGCCAAGGTGAATCGGGGTGGTAGTCATTAAAAACCTTGGCCGTATAGAAGGACATGCTGCTGGCGATGGAAGTGTGACCACTCCAAAAGCTATGGGCCCCGTCTGGGTCCGTGAGCTTATCCTCCAACGGGTAATTAGGATTATACATATACGGACGATACCGACGAGTAAACACTTTTGCCGTTTGGGTGAAGGCAAGGTTGATCATAGCCATCTCGAAGCCCATCAAGGCCACATCCCATCCGTCGGCCCTCACGGCAGGATCCAAATAGAGCAAGGCAGGGGACATCCCCCCCACCAGCATGCCCACATCCGAAAGGGTATTGATTGGCTGGGACAGATTAGTTGTAGCTCCCCTATCAAATCTATTGATGGTAGTGGGGTCTAAGCGGAGAATTTCCGTTTCGGTAGGCCGGGGCAAACTAGCATCCCAAAGAGAAATGGCAGCAGTGTATGCAAACCCGCCTCCAGTTATAGGTAGATCCGTAGCCCAATTGAGTCGGTACATTTTATCCTGATCTGAAGTCTGTGCACCAACCCCAAAAAAGGTAGGCTGAGCCCAAAGGCTGAAAGGTAGTGCGCACACCATCATCAAGAACCTTGCTCGCATAAGTGGATTGTTTGACGGGCAAAACTAATCACCGCAGGACAGCTACCACATTACCAAACCGTTAATAATCAGTACCTCATGCCGATTTATTCGATGATTCCCCGTACTACACCCCTCCCTAGTCGGGTAAATCAGGCCTGTCACTTGTGTAGCCCATTCCAATCTTGCATCTTTTGGAAAAAACCGATCAATTGATCCCCACTGCCCGCCGTGTTTAGAATGCTCTATTTTTTCACGATGGTGGCTCTGCTCACCCTCATTACCCAAACCGGCGGGATCATCCTCATCGTGGCATATGCCCTGTGGAAATGGTTCAAATGGGACATTGCCTTGCTTCGTCTAGGGTCTTTCTTCGCCCTGTATTTACTCATCAATCTGGCTGTCATCCCCTTCATTGCCCCGTCCTTCCACCGGAAGCCCCTACCTATAATTAATGATGTACTGAGGCCTCAAAACTGGCTTACAGTCCTCACCAACCGGCACTATGTGCATGAAGATATGTATGCAGTTTTGGTAGAGGTGGGTCAACAATACCAACAGCAGTTTCCTGACCGGAAATTGGTCTATTTAGATGCTGGCTTTCCATTAGGCAAATCATTCCCATTGCCTCCCCATCGGGCCCATTTTGACGGCAAAGCCATTGACATCGCCTTTGCCTACAGAGATCAAACCACCGGACTTGCCCTTCGCCGTTCTCCCAATTGGTTGGGCTATGGGCGGTATGAAGGCCCTGAAAGAGGAGAACCCAACTGGCCCCATGACTGTCAGGAGCAAGGAAGCTGGTGGTACGGTATCCCCCATCTATTTGCACTCCGTGCTTTGGAAGAAGTTGAAGTAGCCGAGGACCCCACACGGACGCAGATACACATGTTTGCGACCCACCCCAAGGTGACCCGCATTTTCTTAGAGCCGCACCTAAAACAACGCTGGCGACTGATGGGGCAAAATAAAGTCCGCTTCCATGGCTGCAAAGCCATGCGGCACGACGACCACTTCCACCTCTCCATCAGATAAATCAAACAGGCGTGGTTAACTGAAGTTAATAGTCTGTGATTAGACTATGGTTATTGCTGGCCTTCGTATTCGTGACTACATCGGTTCATTGCCAAGACCTTACTCAGCACCGTTGGGAAAACCGGGTGGTGGTGATAGCCGTTCAGGATTCCGCTTCCCAGCTTGCTAAACAACAGCTAGCAGAATTTCAGGAGGACCTTGCCGGGATGGCCGAGCGAAGATTGATAGTGTATACCATCACTCAAGAAGCCTATAGATTAGCTACAGACCCCAAGGCTCTTTGGCAACCTATTAGTCCCTCCTTGAAAACATTTGCATCGCAGTCTCCTTTTCAAGTATCGCTAATTGGGTTGGACGGAGGCCTCAAACTACAGCAACAAGCCCTTCTATCCCGAGAAGATTTATTCGCCCTAATTGATGGTATGCCGATGCGCAGAGCAGAGCTTAGGCAAAAAAATAGGGATGAAGACTGATCTCCATCCCTTTTAGTTCGGTTTGACCCAAGCATCCTAGATGTGGATCGGGCGATTATCTGTTGCCGCCAACGCAGCCTCTTTGAAAGACTCAGTAAACGTAGGGTGCGCATGGCTCATTCTGCCAATATCCTCCGCAGAAGCACGGAATTCCATAGCGACCACTGCCTCGGCAATCATATCAGCCGTACGCGGACCTATCATGTGTACACCCAAAATCTCGTCCGTAGCCTTATCCGCCAGTACTTTGACTTGCCCATCAGTATCCATACTAGCCCGGGCACGCCCACTTGCTTTGAAGGGGAACGAACCCACCTTGTAGGCCCTACCTTGCTCTTTTAACTGCTCCTCGGTGTAGCCTACGCTGGCCACTTCCGGCCAGGTATATACAACTCCTGGTATTAGCAGGTAGTTGATATGAGGCTTCTGACCTGCCATTTGCTCGGCTACAAAAGTCCCCTCTTCCTCAGCCTTATGGGCCAACATGGCTCCTTTCACCACATCGCCGATCGCCCAAATGTTGTCTACATTGGTTTTGAGATGCTCATCTACTTCCACACGTCCTCGCTCATCTACCTTCACCCCCACGTTTTCCAACCCTAAGCCATCCGTGTAAGGCCGACGGCCAATGGACACCAAGCAAATATCTGCCTTGAATTCAACTTCCTCGCCCTTCTTATTCTCCGCTTTCACCACTACCTCATCTCCAGTATTTTCTACTGAAGTCACCTTATGGCTGGTTTTGATATCAAAGCCGAGCTTTTTCAGAGACCTAGTCAACTCCTTACCCATGGTTTTGTCCATGGTAGGGATAATGCTGTCCATGTATTCCACCACCGTAATTTTGGCACCCAAGCGGCCATAGACAGAACCTAGTTCCATCCCAATAACCCCGCCTCCAATCACAATCATGCTCTTAGGCACTTCTTGCAATTCCAACGCCTCGGTGCTAGTGATCACCCGCTCCTTGTCTAGGGTAATAAAAGGCAAAGTGGCAGGCTTGGAGCCGGTAGCAATGATTACCTTATCCGTAGTAATCTCCGTCTCCTTACCTTCACTATCGGTGATCTTGATGGTGTTTTTATTCACAAAAGATCCGACCCCAGTATGTACGTCGATCTTATTTTTCTTCATCAGGAATTCAACCCCAGAAGTAGTTTGATCCACCACTTCCTGCTTCCGCTTAATCATTTGGGGTAGGTCCACCTGCAAATTCTCAAGCTTGATCCCATGCTCAGAAAACTGATGAGCCGCCTGATGGTAGTGTTCCGAAGAGTCAAGCAGGGCTTTGGAGGGAATACATCCTACGTTCAAGCAGGTACCTCCCAAGGTGTTATACTTCTCGATGATGGCCGTTTTTAGGCCGAGTTGGGCTGCACGGATAGCGGCCACATAGCCACCAGGGCCCGAACCAATCACCGTTACATTATATGTGTTAGCCATAATAGTAGCTCGTGTTTTATGACAAGAATTCTTTTATCTCAGCAAGCACTGGGTTTTCAATATTATTCGAAATCAATTTCTTGAATTGATCTCTTTTATAGATGTTCTTTTTCGCGCCTAGCTGGGTTTTAAACTCATTGGGTTTTTCGGATAGTTTGTAATCCTTCAAACCGATATTCGTCCTTTTGCAGAAGTTCAAGAACCAAGCTTCGAACTCAGGCTTCAGCACTAGTAACCAATTATCCTTTCTTGGATCATGTAGGGTGATTCTAAAGCTATCTTCTTTTAGAGTCTCAAACTGCTTCATGTAGGCCGGTGTATTCCCAAAAGGGTCCTGGTCCACCATCCCTTTGTTTCCTTCGGCTTTACTCAGATCAGTACAAACCCGGCTTTTACCTCCCGAGTTCTTTACTTCTCTTGCCGAAAATCCCAGAGCGAGAAGAAAGGAGAAATCATTGTCCCCTTCAACGAAAATCCGCCTCATAAAACCTTTCTAGATTCAACATCATTCCTTCATCAAGCATCATCAATTCCGAGTACTCTTCCTCAGCCTTGAGTTGGTAGAATCTGGTAGCAAAATCCTCCCGGTAAGCAATATTTACCTGAAGGTCTTTGGCCGGAGTCTTATCGAGCAAGGTGCCTAGTAAGAAAGGATTGTGGGTTACAATGAAATATTGGTTGGTATCATCCTTAGCAATCATTTCCGCTATCTCGTTGGTATAGTGAGGAAAAGTATGCGAATCAGGTTCTTCCAGTAGAATACTAGCCCCTTCATTAGACCGCACCATTGCCAAGTAAAACAAAAACCTTTTAAGAGAATCAGATAAAGTCTCGTAAGGTAAAAGCGTGAGCTTCTTTCCCTCCTTGAGATACATAATCTGGTTATCATGAGGACTTACTACCAGCTTATAATCAAGAGCCCC
>JBCBHI010000468.1:0-4627 GCA_038525885.1 Bacteroidota bacterium | reverse complement strand
AGTCCTTACCGAAGATGCCATTTTGAGAAGGGTGCCCCAAGACAAGTTTGGGTTTACCCTTCTCAAAATGGCATCTTCGGTAAGGACTTGGGTGTAGGTGTAGTGACCGGATAGGGAAAGCTGAGGGATTAAGGATACACTACCATTTACCTCAAAACCATTCGTGGCTAGTTCCTCTTCCGAATTGATGTACATGCCCTCGGTGAATGAGTCATTGAAAACGAAATCAATGAAATTTTGATCGAGTCGGTAGAAGTACACTCCGCCCAGCTGAAATTTACCGTCCAAAATCAAATCAAAACCACCTTCGAAGGATGCCGAACTCTGTGGCTGTAGGTCTGGGTTTCCAGCGTCAGACAAAAGGAAGCCAAAGTCTCCTGCGTACAGCTGATTAAGAGACGGAGTAAGGAAGGCTGTAGCGTAAGAGCCCAATAGTTTTAGGGTGGTTTCGCCCAAATAGATATTGTAACTAGGATTGACATTCCATACGAAATTGGAGCCGTACAGGCTATGGTTGTTCAAACGGCTACCCAGCTGCACGTTGAAATTGGCCATATCGAATATGAGCGATGCGTACGGATCAATCATGATAAAGCTCTCGGCTTCAGCATCCTCGGGTTCCCATACAGGCCGCTGCAAGTTGACGCCCCCCAAGAGCTTGAGATTGTCCGATAGGTTCTGGTCCACAATCAGATCCGCCTGGATAGTATTGCCATTGAACTGGCTGATGCTTCTCGCAGTGGGATCTGCAAAGCTTGGCGAATCGAAGAGCCGTTCATTAGTATGGTACGATAGATTGGCTTGGATGCCTCCGCTAGCCCACTTATAGGCGGAGGTAAAGGCAATGCGAAACAAGTCGAGTTCCAACTGAGAATCGTTATCCCGAAAGGCACCCCCGTCAAAACCGCTCTGCACCTGATCGTAGGTGGTGGTCAACCCTACTGATAGCTGATCGGTAACTTGGTAACCGAATTTCCCCAGGAAGTTTAAAGATTGCACCCCGTCATTATCGAAAGCTCCTTCTCCTGTAGTATCCAGAGCGGCGGAGAAGCCATCCGATGATTTGTAAGATCCACTGACCAGGTAGTTGAACCTGCCCGCAGTGCCCGAAACGTTGGCGTTGGAAGAGAAGGTATTGAAACTGCCGTATTCGGCATTGAGGCTTCCTGAAATGGTCTCTTCGGAGGACTGTTTGAGGGTAATGCTGATCACCCCGGCAGCCGCCCCCGTACCATACAGGGAGCTGAGCCCGCCTTTCAACACTTCTATGGATTCTACTTGCTCCAGGTCCAACATCCGCAGATCAAAAGTCTGAGCCAGACCAGAAGGGTCGTTGTAAGGGATGCCATCGATCAGAATAAGCGTTTGTTCACTTTGCGCACCCCGGATGCGGTAGCTGATGTTAGTACCCGGTGTACCAAAGTTACCGTCTACCTGCACTCCGGGAATTTCATTCAGCAAGTCGGTGATGTCCTTGCCTCGGTTCGATTCAATTTGATCCCGGTTTAACTTGTAGATAGTTTTCCCTGATTTCTCCAGGGTGGTCTCGATTTTGTTGCCCGTGATCACCACATCATTGAGTTCTACAACGCGCAGAGAATCTTGTGCCTGAGCGGAAAAACCGACGCCAAAAAGTGCGGCCAACAGAAAATTTCTCATAGAATACCTTTTCATTTTAATGCTTAAAATGAGCTTCATAGCAGTAGGGAGCGTACATGACATCTCTTCAACTTTCACCCGAAGCTTGATTTGAAATGATTTTCTCCGGCAGGTCTCCTGACTTGTTCAACGCAGACTTCCTTCCCATCCTGACGGATCAGGACAGTGGAATTCGATGGGGTCTGAGCTTACTGAACTTACAGTTGCGGGGACAGCTCTTGATTCTCACAAGATTCCCTTTTAATCCCAGGCCTTAAGAGGTAAGACCTGGAAACCGAATTGTGCGCAAAGGTAGTCGTATCTTCGAGCTAGCCAATTGATTGTGCTACGATTATTTCATGCGATGAACCCCAGTGCCAACAGGCAAAGTCCTCAGTAACATTTAACTCCAAGGTCCGCGACCACGCTGAAGTAACCGATGATTTGATCAGGAGAGGCTTTACAGATTCCTTTCCTTGAATTGGCCTCCTCAACAGTTATGTTTGTGGCCTATGATGCACCGAAGGATAGTATGGGGGTTAGAGTGGGTTGCCTTAACCCTGGTACTGCATGCTTGCAACCCATCTACTAGTCAACCAGAAAGCAAGGCCGGGAATACCTCGGCCACTACCCTATCCTCTTTTCGGGCCGAAGTAAAATATGCCCAGCACTTCGTAGTAGCTGACTATGAAGGGTTCAAAACGTTGATTGTGAAGGATCCTTGGGAAGCAGGCGACACCTTGGCTTCTTATCTGCTGTACCCAAAGGGCACACCCGCTCCACATGCGGAATGGGCAGATTTTATCATCCCCATACCCATAGAGGAAGTAGTGGCTACTTCCAGTCCACACATCGGCTTGATTGGCCTGGTGGGTGAACTGGATAAGATCACGGGGGTGGCGGAAGATCGGTATGTGTACAATCCTATTATCTATAACAGAATCGGTACTGGAGAAATAGCCCAAGTGGGTTCATTGAAGGATAGCAACCTGGAAGTCCTATTGGACCTTGCGCCTGAATTGGTCATGAAAACTGGCGTCGATAATGTGAGAAATCAGGATTTCCATCTCAACGAGGCCGGTATACCCATTTCTTATAATGTGGAGTGGATGGAATCGAACATGCTGGCCCGCGCTGAATGGATCAAGTTCGTGGGAGCCTTTTTTGATAAGGATCAAGAAACGGATTCCGTATTTCGGTACATAGAGCAGGAGTACTTGCAGGCGATTGATTTAGTGAAGGAGGTAGAAGAACGGCCTTCCATCATGACCGGGAATAACTTTAAGGGCACCTGGTACATGCCTGCGGCCAATAGCTACATGACGAAACTAATGCTGGATGCCGGAGGAGACTATCGGTTTAAGGATGAAGAGTCTACCGGGAGCCTACCGCTTAGCTTCGAGGTGGTACTGGATGAAATGGTGGATGCAGACTACTGGATTGGCCCCCGGGCCAATTCCTTGAAGGAGTTAGAAATGACGGACGAACGATACGCTCTCTTTAAGCCCTTCAAAGAAGGAAATGTATATACCTTCAACAACCGCATGAGTGAAAATGGCGGAAATGACTATTGGGAAACGGGTATGACCCGGCCGGATCTTATTTTGAAGGATGTGATTAAGATCTTTCATCCTGAACTCCTTCCGCAGCACGAACTCTACTACTTCCTAAAGCTACAATAACACCCTTGGCGTTGAGAATAAGTAACCCGCATCAAGGCAGGCCTTGGCTAGTAGTGAGCCTGGGTCTGGCATGTATCCTGTGCCTATTCCTGCTAGACTTAAGCTTGGGAAGCGTAAAGATCTCGGTCCCGGAGCTACTCAACATTATGGCAGGCAAAGCCTCCAAGCCGTCATGGGAATACATCGTATTCAACTTTCGGCTACCTAAAGCCATTACTGCTCTGCTGACAGGCGCTGGCATTTCTATAGCCGGGCTTCAAATGCAAACCCTTTTCAAAAACCCCCTAGCGGGCCCTTCGGTACTGGGCATCAGCCATGGTGCCAGCCTGGGCGTAGCCGTGTTTGTGCTTTCCTCCACTACGCTCTTTGGAGTGACCGCCAACTTCCAGGAAACGCTAGGCAGCTGGGGACTCGTATTGTTCGCCGTAAGTGGTTCATTTTTGGTACTGTTGAGCGTTTTGTTTGCCTCTGCCCGAATCTCCGATAGCGTAACGGTCCTCATCGTAGGGTTGATGTTTGGGTTTATCACGGGGGCGGTGGTAAACATCCTACAGTTTTTCAGCGACCCGGAACTGATCCAGAATTTCCTGGTCTGGACCTTTGGTAGCTTGGCGGGCGTTACTTGGTCTCAGTTGCAGGTCATGGGCCCCATCATCGTCCTTACTTTGGGGCTATCGCTCATTTTCTCCAAGCAAATGAACGCGCTACTGCTCGGAGACAATTATGCCACGGGCGTAGGGATAAACGTGAAGCGCACCCGGGTACAACTGATCTTAATCACCAGTCTGATGGCCGGTACCATCACCGCCTTTACGGGGCCCATTGCCTTTATTGGCGTGGCGGTGCCGCACTTGGCCCGGCTCCTTTTTCGCACCTCCAACCACAAGATACTACTACCTGCTACTATTCTATGTGGCATGATCATCATGCTCATTTGTGACATCGTTTCCCAGGTTCCGGGTTCGCAAACTACCCTACCCCTCAACTCCATCACGGCGCTGTTCGGTGGGCCGGTTATACTGGCTATTATTATCAAGAACAAAAAGATGAAAGGAGCCTTCTGATGAACCAACCATCACTAACCCCTCAGGCAGCGGTCCCTTTCACCGTACCCATTCTCAGCACCCGAGAACTGACCGTGGGGTATCCCACCAAGAATGGTCCACTGGAGTTAGAAAAAGATCTGAACATCAACGTGTTTAACGGGGAGCTCGTCTGCTTGATTGGACCCAATGGCTGTGGCAAGTCTACCCTGCTCAATATCCTCGGTCTGATCGATTCGCCGAGCGGAGGTGAGCATCACTTTT
>JBCBHI010000467.1:0-4628 GCA_038525885.1 Bacteroidota bacterium | reverse complement strand
AACCGATCCAGATTGTGAATCAGCTCGGATTCTTCCCCATATTCTATTATAAGGTCGACTTCTAGCTGGGTCTTGCAGTAACCCATGGAAATAAGAAAAGCGGCCCTAGAGCCGCTTTTCTTATGTTTGACCTTCGCAGGATCAATTCCCACTAGGGCGGCGATACCGGATAGGGTCAGCCGGATCTTTCTTCAACTCTACTCGCTCAGTTTCCAGCAGTTTCAGGGCTTCTTGTACGGCCCGCTCCAGCTGAGGATCCTTTCCGGCAATTACATCGGCCGGAGTTTGAATTACCTCAATATCAGGAGCTACTCCTTCGCCTTCTACGGCCCATTCGCCATCCAGGTCAAAGAATCCACCACGTGGAGCTACCATGCGGCCATTGTCCACGAAGGGAGGCGTGTCCCAAGTACCTACCAATCCTCCCCAAGTCAGGGTACCGATCAGCGGTCCAATCTCCATCTGGCGGAACAAGAAGGGCAGCAGGTCACCACCGGAACCAGACCGTTCGTTCATCAGCATCACCTTGGGGCCCCAGATGCCGGCCATGGGTACCGTCCAAGGGCGACGGTCGCCCGCCTTGCTGTTGAAATAGCCTTGCAGGTCTCGGGCCATCACGTCTACCATATAGTCGGCAGCAGAACCACCGCCATTATTCCGCTCATCAATCACGGCACCTACTTTGTCTTGCTGCGCAAAGTAATAGCGATTAAAATACTGGTAGCCTTGGCCTCCCGTGTTGGGTACATATACATAGGCCAGTTGGTTATCAGACAGCTCGGCTACCTTCTTACGGTTGCCTTCTATCCAGTCCCAACGGCGCAGCTGAAACTCATTGCTCACCGGTACCACCGTGTACTCAGTAGCACCTTCCATTCTGGCCCGGTCATTCACCAGGATCTTCACTTGGCGGCCAGCCGTAGCCTCAAAATAGCTATACAGGTTACGATTTGTAGAAACCTCTTCGCCGTTCACGGCTACTAGATATTGCCCTTCCTCTACATTGATTCCGGGTCCGCTCAGTGGGGCTGATACATTCGGGTTCCAGTTCTCACCCGTGTAGATTTTCTTGATCTGGTATCCATTCCGGGTTTTCTCAAAGTCAGCCCCCAAGAGCCCTACCGGAATATATTCCACATCCGGGTAGTCACCACCGTAGGTGTATGAGTGCCCAATAGCGACCTCACCACTCATGATGTCTACTACATAGTTGAGATCAGAACGATGGCGCACGTGATCAATCCAAGGCGCGTACCAGCCATACACATCATCCCAAGGTGCACCGTGCACGTTGTCTACGTATAAGAAATCCCGCATGAAACGCCAGCCCTCTTTGTATATCTGCTTCCACTCTTGCTGAGGGCTTATTTTCAGTCGCATGTTCGTATTCAAACGGCCATCTCCTGGTTTTGCAGAGCCTCCGGCTGCACTGGCCATGCCCCAAGAGCCGCTACTATAGTACAGTAAGGTTTTCCGGTCATGAGACACTACACCACCACCTAGACCACTCATGAATACGTTGCCCTCACGGTCAGATATGGAGTACTTATGTAGGGTGATCCCTGGTTGATTAGGAACAGATTCGCCATAAAACACCGTACCCTCAGGACCCGGCCATACAGCTATGTAATTACGAGACGGCACCTCCAGAGCAATTGTCCGTTGCCCAATGCCCTCCATATCAATGGTCACCTTGAACTCCTCTTCCTCCTCATCGCTCTCTTCCTCGTCATCCGTTTCTACAGGCTCCTCATCGCTCATAGGAGCTAAGGGGTCCTCCGTGTCCTTATCGAGAACGATCATATACAAAGCACGGGTAATGGGCTGATTGTAAGAACTCATATCTAGCCAGCCAGTATTGAGGCCATAGTCCGTACTTGCCAAAAAGTAGAGATATTTTCCGCTCTCATCCCATACCGGAGTTAGGCAGTCCGCCATTCCATCGGTAAGTGACAAAGTTTCACCAGATTCAATATTATGAGCCTTTACCGTTTTGTATTGAGTAACCTCCAATCTCACGTAGGCAATCCAACGGCTATCAGGGGACCAAACCGGATTCAATGTACGGTTAGGGTGTGCATACCCATCAGTATCTATGCGCTTGGTTGTACCAGACTCCACATCTGTGTAGTACAGATTATAGTCAGTATCCGTGAAAGCAATGTACTTGCCATCAGGAGACCACTGAGGCTGGAAAAAGAAGGTTGGATTATCGATAGCAATGGTTTTCTCCACCTCGCCTTCCTGATCCGCAATCACCAGCTGATACTCTCCGCTGGCATCGGTGAACCAGGCAATTTTATCCCCTTCAGGCGACCAGGCAGGGTAGCGCTCCGCTGAGCTGCTGCTCTGGGTCAAATTACGCCAATTCCCGTTTTCCTTAGGTACCGAGAATATCTCTCCCCGGTATTCGAACAGGGCTCTTTTCCCGGTAGGAGAAACCGCCGGATTGCTAAGGCTCTGGGCCCTAATATCCTCCCAACGATCACGCGCCCAGTGGAAATCTCCCTTCACAGTAATGGCCAATGGAGTGGAATTCCCTGTTCCAGGATTCAGGCGATGCAAACGGCCACCTTGTTCGTACACAATTCCACCAGGGCCCGCATCCAGGCTCTTCACATCAAAATCAGCATGCTTAGTCATTTGCTGTTCGGTACCCGAGGCCGGATCGAACATCCAAATGTTATTCGCGTAGTCACGCTCACTCAGGTAGTATACCTTACCATCATGCCAAACCGGATCCGTGTGGCGCTCGCCGTCTGGTTGTGGAGTTTTCACTAGCGAATAATTCTTCATGTCCACTATCCAGATAGGCTTGGCCTGTCCACCACGGTAGTTTCGCCATTCTGGGTCCCAGAAGCCCACCATTTGATAGGCCGCATACTTTCCATCTGCTGATAATTCACCCTCCGCTGCACGGGGTATTTCCAAAGCGGTGGGCATTCCACCTTCTGGAGATACGGAGAAGAAACGCTCCTCTTGCGTAGGCAGATTCAATCGACCTGAGACAAACAAGACATCACCATCGGGAGTCCAGCCCGTCACTTTATCTTGCCCCGGGTGCCAGGTAAGACGTTTAGGCTCTCCCCCATTGGCAGCCACTATATATACATCCGTATTACCATCATACTGCCCTGAGAAAGCCACCCAATTTCCATCAGGAGAATAGTGAGGTCGGGTTTCAGCACCTTCATTACTAGTCAGACGATATGCATCTCCCCCATCAGAAGATACCCGCCACAAATCGTTAGCATATACAAAGACGATTTTATCATTATGGAGAGTCGGTTGTCGTAGCAATAACGTTTCTTGCGCAAATGCCACGCTACCCCAGAGCATTGCCAGCCCCAGTAGTATTCGTTTATTATTCATGTCATTCGAGTTTCTTGGAAATTGCAATGCTCGCCCTAAAAACCCGACGACTATCTGACTAAACCACCTTTGAAGGGGTGCGGGGCAAAAAGTAGGGATTCCCGGTTACGAAAAAAGCCTCGCATTTCTGCAAGGCTTCCTAAAATTAACTTAATCGTTTTCAAGCTATTGATTTTCTGCGTACAACTCCGTTTCAGCATGAAAACCATCCTTCACGATGTACGAACGCATATTATCAGCATCTACCGGAATGGGAACTAGCAAAATAGAAGGGACCTCTTTCTGTCCATTATTCACTTCATCCTCCCACCCCTTGGCCATATCATGCTGTGCTAGGCTTACCGAGGCAATCGCCGCTGCATGGGCCAAGGCCTGAATAGGTTTATACACCGTCATAGCTTGATCTCCGCGCAAAATAGCCTTACATGCATCCAAATCAGCATCCTGACCGGTCACCAACACTTTTCCAAGTAAATCCCTTTGGCGCAAGGCCATCCTCACCCCACTTGCCAAATCATCATTAGCAGCCAATACTACATCTATCTCCCCCTCTACCTGGTCAAAGGCTTCCATCATCAATTCATACGCCTCTTCGTTGTTCCAGTTAGACACATGCTTATCGTACACTAATTGAATAGCCTCGGACTCAATGGCTTCCTTCAAAATGTTCATCTGACCATCTTTGAACCGGGTAGAATTGTTGTCAGAAGTCGGTCCCGATAGAATTACATAGTTCCCTTCAGGCTTTTGCTTCATCACATACTTGGCCTGGAGTTCTCCCACTTGTTCATTATTGAATGAAATGTAGTAGTCTAATGGCGCATCCGTGATGATGCGGTCATAGGCCAACACTTTCACCCCTGCTTCATGGGCTACTTTCACTATCTCTCCAGCAGCTTGGCCATCCACGGGCACCACCACTAGTACATTGACCCCTTCTGCCAGCAGTTCCTTGGCCTGATCCAATTGATTACCAGGATCATTGGAAGCATTCCGAACTATGGCGATCCCTCCCAACTCTTGCACTTTATTCACAAAAAAGGTCTGATCCTGCTGCCAGCGTTCCTGGGTGGAGTCTCCCATCAACAGCCCTATCTTAATCTCGTCTTCTCCACTGCAAGCTTGAATGCTGAAAAAAATGATAACAGCAAAGGCAGTTCTCAATAAAGGAAATATGGTTTTCATGGTTTAAAATCTAGATGATGCATCAAGCTCCAAAAAGTACTTTTTGAAGATCATTTGGAATTAAAATATAA
>JBCBHI010000466.1:0-4632 GCA_038525885.1 Bacteroidota bacterium | reverse complement strand
ATCGAGCATATCGACGATATCATCGAGGACCTGGAACAGGCCTTCGCAGCAGCGAAGTAATCGAACGCTATTTACCAGTCACAAAAACGAACGGGGAATCCCTCGTTCGTTTTTTATGCTCTGCACCCTCTAATTATGCTTCGAATACTGGAGTGTGATTAAGCTTGGGCGTATCCCTACTCCGCCAGTCTACTTGGGCTTCGCCCTTCATAGCCTTGGCGTAGCAGGGCCGGGCTGGCGCTACTCGCTCTCCCCGGGGCCCCTGAGGCTCCGCTTTGCGGAGAACCTCGAAGGGGCCCCGGGGAGGAGCTCAGACATGCCGCAGGGCGGCTTTCCGCTTCATCCCTTACGCAAAAACACCAACCCTTCACCATCAATTATTTAACTCTAGAAGGAACAACCTAAAGCACTAGACCAACAAAACCCATTTGCCCAAAACTAGGTAGCTCATACATGTAGCATTCGGCAGCCTGGAGGCTGCGACGGAGGCCTGTCACATGGCTGGAGCCATGCGACGGTTACTTTTAGTTTCTTGAATGCAATACCTATGAGCGCGCAGCGCTGTATCTGAACCTATACCTCGCCTGCGAACCGCTCGGAACCCGCCATGACTGCCACTTTGCACCAGGCAGATCATTTCAACCCAACCATTTCCTTAACTAGAAAAAGTAAGGCCGTTAGCGGCTTTCTGATTCTAAAACCTATGGGTGCAATCTTCAGCTTCTTTCCACTCACTCAATTTGAGCTGCCTTACTAGAAAGAATAATAATTCTGTATTCTGGCCCGAAGGGCTGCCTGAGGCGCATAGCCTAGGGCATTTTCTGACTTCTAATTAGTTCTCCTCCCATGCCTCTGAAACATTTTCTCAGAAAACTTGCGCTATAGTGAAACCAAAACCGTCATTTGTATGTACAATCAAATATGGAAGATTTGCGCCAGTCTTTTTGCTCTTGCCTCTACTATTCGGCCAATGCCTTCAGTAGGCTATTGACCAAGATGGGCGATGAAGAGTTTGCCATTACGGGCTTGGCTACTTCTTATGGATTTCTGCTGCTCACGCTAGGCATGCAGCCAGGTCAAAACCCAGGCAGCATTGCCCACACCATGCAGCTCACCCCTTCTACGGTGACACGGCTGGTAGAAAAGCTAGAGAATAAGGGTTTTGTACGCCGGGAAACGGCCGGGAGGAATACCCAAGTTTTCCTTACTGAGAAAGGGGAAGCACACTTGCCCGTGGTACAAAAAGCGTGGGCTAATTTGTACCAGCGCTATACAGATCTGCTAGGCGAAGAATGGAGTAAACAGATGACAGCAGAGCTGTTTGAAGCGGCCCAAACACTTGAAACACAAGGGTCTGAAAAGTAAAAAAATTTGCATCATAATATTTGTATGTACAAGCAACTAAAATCATGAAAAAGAAAGTTGGAATACTAGGCAGCGGCATGGTAGGCAAGGTGCTAGCCACCGGATTTTTAGCCAAGGGCTATGAGGTGATGGTGGGTACGCGATCTGCCGAAAAACTGGCCGAATGGAAAGAGCAAAACCCACAAGGCCAGGTAGGTAGCTTTTCGGAGACTGCTTCCTTCGGCGAAATACTGGTGCTGGCCGTGAAAGGAAACGTAGCAGAATCCGTATTGGAGCTGGCTGGTAAAGAACACCTGGGTGGCAAACTGGTTTTGGACGCCACCAACCCCATAGACGATAGCCGGGGCCCCGACGGTGGGGTGCTGCACTTTTTCACTACCCTGGAAAACAGCCTTATGGAACGGTTGCAAAACAAGGTTCCCGAAGCCAAGTTTGTGAAGGCATGGAGCAGTGTGGGTAGTGCCTTTATGGTGGACCCGGATTTTGACGGAGACACACCCACCATGTTCATTGCTGGCAACGATGCTGAGGCCAAAACCGAGGCTACGGCCATCTTAGCCGAAATGGGCTGGGAAGCCGAAGATATGGGTGACGCCAAGGGGGCACGAGCCATTGAGCCTCTTTGCATTTTGTGGTGTATCCCGGGTTTCCAGCGCAACCAATGGAATCACGCATTTAAACTCTTGAAGAAATAAACCGATGACGAAAGTAGCACTCATTACGGGGGCCAATAAAGGATTGGGCCTCGAGACCGCCCGCCAGTTGGGTAAACAAGGCATCCATATAATTGCCGCCGCACGCAATACAGAACGTTTGCAAGGAGCTCTGGAATCTTTAAAAGCCGAAGGCATCACGGCCCATGGTGTACAAGTAGACATGGCTGACCCAAGTACCTTTGGTGCGGCAGTAGAGTTAGTTGAGAAGGAGTACGGACATCTGGACATCCTGATCAACAATGCCGGGGTGATGATCGATAGCGAGGGCTGGGCCGACAACACCTCTAGCACGGTAACTCCGGCCAACCTGCGGAAGACCTTCGATATCAACTTTTTCGGCCTGGTAGAACTGACCCAGTTACTGCTGCCACTTATTCGCAAAAGCGAGGCGGGGCGGATTGTGAATCTTTCCAGCATTTTGGGCTCGCTGGGCTTGCACGCAGATCCTGAGTCGCCCGTAGCCGGTACCAAACTGCTGGCCTACAACAGTAGCAAGGCGGCCCTGAATATGTTTACGATCCACCTGGCGGCCGAGCTGAAGGACACCCCTATACAGGTAAACAGCGCACACCCAGGCTGGGTAAAAACGGACATGGGAGGCGAAGGGGCCATGATAGATGTGGAGATGGGAGCCAAAACGGCGGTAGACTATGCACTGGCGGGACCTGATGGGCCAAGAGGGGAATACGCGCACCTGGGCGATGCTCTACCCTGGTAAAGTTCTGGAAGTTCATGAACAAAATCAGGCGGTATTCCCAGTTTCACAGGGCATCCAATGAAGAAACTCCGCGTAGGGTAGCCTGAAGGCTACCTGCCCCTACTACATAATTATACTGGCATAATTTGTATATTTCATAGGAAGTAAAACTTAACTAACCTATGAAACAGTTCGAAGCGTTTGATCCGGCGGTGCGCGTATTGGCCTATGGGGTGGAAGCTCTGGTGGATGCAGTTTCGGTGAATTACAAAACCAAAGTAGAAAACATTCTGCGCCAGCAGGGTATCACTCCCAAAGTAGCGAGAGCGCATATACCGTGGCAACAGGAATTGGATGTATACCGCCAGGTATCGGAGTTATTGGGCAACGCAACTTTGCGCAGAATGGGCTTATCCATTGCGAAAAAGATTCCGGTGGCTATGGAGTTCCCGGATTTAGAAACGGCGCTAAAGAACTTGAATGAAATCTACAAGACTACCCATACGGGAGGCAATGTAGGGTACTACCGGCTTACGAAGTATGATGAAGAAAACGGCGAAGCGGAGATGGTATGCTTCAATCCTTACCCGGGCCATTTTGACCAGGGGCTTATCTTGGGTTTTGTAGATCGGTTTAAGTCCAAAGATGCCATGCGTTCGGCAATAGAGCCCATTTCTGGAGGGCCGTGCAGGGAAGAGGACGGTGGAGCGAAAAGTACCTACAGGATCACCTGGGAGACCTTTGCCATTCGGCAACGCCGACTAAAAGGAAAATAACATGCAAAAAATTGCACTGATAACCGGGGCTAACCGCGGTATCGGCAAGAAGATAGCCCGCCAACTGGCGGCCCTGCATTGGCGGGTGCTGTTGGGTAGTCGCGATGTGGGAGCGGGCCTGCAAGCTGCCCAAGAAATGACCGGGCAGGTGGAGGCTCTTACGCTGGATGTAACGGATGAGGCCTCGGTGAAGCAGGCGGCCACGCACGTGAAACAAACTCACGGGCATATAGATGTGCTCATCAACAATGCAGGCATATACGGCCCTGGCACGCTGCACACTATGCCGCTGGAGGATTTCCAGCATATGTACGACATCAACTTTTACGGTCCCCTGCGCATGGTACAGGCTTTTGTACCCTTGCTGGCCAAGAGTGATGACGCCCGGATTGTGCAGATGAGCAGCGGCATGGGCTCTCTGGCTTCGGTAAAGAGCGGGGGCTATGCCGCCTATAACCTAAGCAAGGCAGGGCTGAACTTGCAAACCATGATGCTAGCTAATGAGCTGGCACCCAAAGGGATTGTGGTAAACTCGATGTGCCCAGGCTGGGTAGCTACCGAAATGGGTGGGGCGAATGCCCCACGTACGGTGGAACAGGGTGCCGATACAGCCGTATGGCTGGCCATCGAGGCAGGGAGAAATACAGGAAAGTTCTATAGGGACCGAACGGAGATTGCCTGGTAAAGGGGTTCTGGAACCCAGAATAGATCAACGGCACCCTCCTTACTCGGAACCCTCTTCTTCTTGAGATTCTCGCCAACGCCGAAAGGCGTCGTCGATGGAGCGGGAGGTTTCGTTAATGACCTTATCCACTTCACGAGAAATATCATCCATGTTGGGCAGGGCTTCTTCTATCACCTTGCGCCGTTGCTCTACTATTTGGCGAATGGCCTCGGAGGTACTGCTAATGGCCCGATCTAGTTCCTTCTTGAGGCCTTCATTGGCTTCCTCCTTCTGTTGCTCCAGATCTTCTAAGCGTTCTTCCAGACTCTCAATCTGCTCGTCGAGCGACTCTACCAGTTGCTTGCGTGCCTCGTCGGCCAGCTCACGTGGGCTATCCGTACTAGTAGAGTCCGA
>JBCBHI010000465.1:0-4632 GCA_038525885.1 Bacteroidota bacterium | reverse complement strand
AGCCCATAAATCCTTCCGTTTTCATCAATATTTACTGCGGTTTGCCCCTCACCTTCAGCATTGGTGAGCTCCGTAGGGGTCTGAGCCAGTACCTGACTCCAAAAACAAATGAGGATGAAAAATGAAAGTGAAACGCTTTTGGTAAGTTGGCTTGATACGCTTCTTCGCCATCCGGCGTTCGTAATGGAATTGGACGATAAATTCATAAAAGTAATGACTACCCTTCCTTAAAGTATCCTATGAAAACAAATATCCTACAAAGGTACATGGGTTAAATGGGATAGAGTATACCAGAATTCAGCCATTTGCACAGAAAACGCTAAGCAAAACCTCACTACTCTAATTTTTCTTACTGAAAAGCAGAAAACTTACACCGATTTTGGGCTCCTGAGCTAATCCTTAAGCTTGCTCAAAGGAGCTTGGTTTGGTCAAATGCTGCCACAGCAATATTCAAATAAGTCGACTGTATACCTTTGTTTACCTAATATACGCGGCTATTGTGTACTAAGGTGACCTTTACAGGGCTATGTACACCCGATGTCACCCATAAAAAGCAATTAACCGATAAAATTAGCGGGTAATAACGAAGATTAGGGGTAGAAATGACAGATGATTGGCAGGTTTACTAGGGCAACCGCATTTAAAAGTTGAGTTAGTAAATCCCCTCGAATGCGAGCCCAGTCCTTCAACAAGGAGGGGAGCCGCAGGCGGGGTGGTTTGGACCTAATCGGAGAGTAACTTAAATGCGCCGAACTAGCCGATAATCATAAAACCACCCCGGGTTACACCCGACCCTCCTTGGCTAAGGAGGGTAGTTAATGAAAGCTGACCTTAAAATGCGGTTGCCCTAGCAGGTTTACCTAACTTCCTAACATAACGAAGGCCCTGCCTACTTACGTAAACAGGGCCTCCACCATGCGGTAAACCTTGACTAAACTACCGACCTGGCCGGGCAAACACCTGGGTCCAATAAGGGCCACTGGTAGCTACCCCCATCTGGGTGAAGTTGGGGTTCATGATGTTTCTGCAATGCCCCGGGCTCTTAAGCCAACTCTCCATTACTGCTTCTACAGAGGTCTGCCCAGCAGCAATATTCTCTCCCACGTAGTTCCATTTGTAACCTACTTGTTCTATGCGTTGCCCGGTATTCGAACGTCTCTTGCCCGTATGAGAGAATTGCCCATTCTCATCCATCCAATTGCTATGACCCTGGGCCGCTCTTTCCAGTTTAGTATCCCAGCTAAGTGCCGGAGCGGGGGCCATCCGCTCGCGTCCACAGCGGCAGCCTTTGGCGCGGATTTCATTTACACGTTGTAGTATTTCTTCCTGATCTACCTGAGCGGGAGCATCCAGGTATTGTGCCTTTGCCCCTAGGCTCAACAAAAGGAGAATAAGGAGTACGGGTAATTTTTGCTTCATAGGTTCATCCATCCAGTTCTCGGTCCTCGGTCGGCACTATCGTAATCCGACCATAAACTATGGTTAGCAAAAGTGGGACCAAAAGTACCCCAACGGCTACCACCGTGGTATTCACAGGCCGGGAGTTGACTCCCATGCCCACTACAAACAGGGCTACCAGGAGCCCCAATAAGATACCAAAAGTAGCGTTGGAATCGGAACCGATTCTGATAGTAAAATGGCTATGTTGGCTATCCTGTTTGGACAAGGCTACCTTCTTTTTCATACCTAGCATCCGCACCTCAAAGGTGTAGGGAGTGGCTTTGGTTTTCAACCCTGCTGGTTGTTTGGGCGATACCTGCTCATAGCCTCCGGTATTTACCCGCACGCGCATAGGCACCCAGCTTAGCGCATCCGCCTCTCGGTATACAGTGATTTCCCGCATCAGCTGTTGGCGTACATCTTGATGGTAGATTCACGAACGGCCCTCCCCTCTTCTGAGCACAGATAGGCCGCCATTTTACCAATTTCTTCTGGCCGTACCCAATCAGCAAAATTCGCATCGGGCATGGCTCCCCGGTTCGCTGGGGTATCGATGATACTGGGTACAATCACGGTGGCTGAGATGTTCTTCTCCCGCCCCGCTTCATTCACCATATCTGCCAGTTGAAATACCAAGGACTTACTGAAAGCATAGGCCGCCATATGTTGGCCCGCTGTTGGGTCCAAGGCAGGCTTGGCACCTATATAGATAAAACGCCCTCCTTCTGCCATATGGGGCAGTAGCGCTTGAGTGGCGTTAAAGGCAGTCTCAAAGTTGATGGCCAGCATGGCCCGGATTTCCTCCATGGAAGTTTCCGACAAATGGGCCATGCTAAAACCGCCCGCAAGCATTACCCCGGCATGAATGGAAGGGTGAGCCTCACCAATGGAACCCAGCAGAGCCTTAGTACTGGGTATATCACACAAATCTACTCCGTGGTGTTCCTCTGTTTCGGTAATCTCCGGTGCACCAGGCAGGGTTTCGGGCCGGTCAATCCCGATGACACGAAAGCCACGATGCCGAAAACTTGCGGTAGTGGCTTTTCCCAATGAGCCCAGCGAACCCGTAATTATGGCGGTTTTGTTCATATAGATAGCTTTGGCAATAGAGGCTGTGAAAATTGCAAAATCCTTGAGCAAAAGCGAAAGCTTATACTCCTTTGTCTCAATGCAGTCTATTATTAGGCTATCGAAGGGCCAGGAACCACTCGCTTTTCTTGAACTTAGCGCCAAGCAATATAGTTAGGTGTCTATACATCAATTTTTAAACAAGGAGCACGCATGAAAAAGCTACTGGTATTTGGTGCCAGCAACAGCCGACAATCTATCAACCAACAATTGGCCACCTGGGCGGCAGGCCAAATAGCCGAGGCTGAATTAGACATTATTGATCTAAATGACTTCGAAACGGTTCTCTACAGCATAGACCGTGAAAAAACCGAGGGTATCCCCGCAGAAGCGCATGCTTTCAAAAAGCATATAGAGGCTGCAGATGGCATCGTGATCTCCTTTGCTGAACACAACGGCTCCTACACAGTGGCTTTCAAAAACATCTTCGATTGGGTGTCACGGCTGGGCAGCAAGGTTTGGATGCAGAAGCCCATGCTGCTGCTAGCCACCTCGCCTGGTAGACGGGGAGGGAGTTCGGTTCTGCATGAGGCCGTCACACGATTTCCTTTTATGGGCGGCCAGGTAGTGGCTCACTTTTCCTTACCCGAGTTCGGCAAAAAGTTTAGCACCGAGATGGGTATTACGGACACGGAGCTAGCCCAACAGTTTTCGGAGCAAGCCACCCTTTTTAGCAACGCATTGGAAGAGGTAGCTGCCGAATAGCTCTGAAGTTACCTAAGCCCTATATTCTTATCTCCTAAACACCATTACTTTCACAAATAAGAGGAAGCTAAAATCCACCTAAAAAATGTCTGGATAAATGGGTTTTTCTGATCGAACGGAAAGACTGAACCCATGAAAAACGTCCTCTTATTCCCCATTCTGTTACTTATTGCTGCCAGTTGCCTGCGTGAGGCTGAGGTAGGTCTGGGAGATATATCGGGCACCTACACGGTGGAATCTGGGCAGAACTTCACCCTGTTCCGCCCCACTATGGCTACCGAGCAGCCCATAGGGTTTATGTTCTACCCCGGGGGCTTGGTGGCCTCAGAAGGGTATTTCGAAATGCTAATCCCCATAGCCGAAGCAGGCTACCCGGTAGTAGTGGTGGATATGCCCCTGGGGCTAGCCGCTTTCAGCCCAAAACGTGGGCAGCGTGTGCTGGAACGAATTACCGGAGGGCCTGACCGCTGGGCCATTGGCGGGCACTCCCTGGGTGGGGTAATGGCCGCACGGCAAGTTCTCGCCAACACGGAACTATTTGAGGGTTTGGTGCTGATGGCCGCCTGGCCTGCCGGCAGTGATGATCTGTCTGCCTGGGAAGGCGAGGTAGTTTCTATCTATGGTAACGAGGACGCACTGGCTACGCCCGAAGAGATTTTGGGCGCTACCAGCTTGTTGCCGGCATCCACCGAATACGTCGAACTCGCTGGGGGAAATCATGCTCAGTTTGGCAGCTATGGCGAACAAGACGAGGCAGACGTGGCCACAATCACCAAAGAGGAACAGCACCAATTGATACAGGAAGCCGTGCTGGAGCTGCTAAAAGAGCTGATTTAACTGTTGGTATAGAGACACCGCAGAATCCCAAATCGCGTCACTTTGCCGCCATACCAGCAGCAGGGTAAGCAGATGATTGATCAATAGGAATGGGGAAAATAAAGCGTATTCTATCCGCTTCGTCAGCCGATCAAAGGTACCCTCAGCTACTTCAATGTTCTCGTGGGGGGCAAAGAAGGTAATATCACCAAAAGCATACACCCTGGCCCGCAGGTGCTCTTTGTGTTCACTGTCATTCTCACCGTTTACGGTTACCGCGGATACCAAGGGCTCACTCACTTCGATGAATCCTTTGCGGATGAACCGCAGGCACTCCCGTAGGTTGCCCAAGTACTGCCGCCACATATAGGGACTGAGAATGCGCGGGTAAGTCTTGGCTAAGGAGAATAGCAGGCTCAATAGATAGTAGAGTGGTGGAATTCTCTTCAGGTGCCGGGCAGCAAACTGGTGGAGCCATCCAAACACAGCCTCCCACAGGCGGTTGAGCCACTTAGGCCGTGCCTGTAGCCATGACTTACCCGC
>JBCBHI010000464.1:0-4640 GCA_038525885.1 Bacteroidota bacterium | reverse complement strand
CAAAAGATTTACCTACGAGTATCGGGCAACGGCAACGTTTCTGGTGAATACAAGGTATCGACGGTATTCTTAAACTAAGAGCATCAGGACCTGCATAAAAGTCTGTTAGACTTGAGTGAGGTTTTAAAAAATCAGGGGTCTGACCGGTCTTACACAATGTAGATACCGGTCAGACCCCTTGCTGTTTTTAATAGGCGGGTGTGCTGGTGATTTTTTGCGTGAGGGACGCAAGGCATTGACTGAGCTCACCGAGTGGGGCGGGTAAATCCTAACCCTGAAAGGGTCTCAAAATCAGAAATATTCTGCTGTTATCTCACCTGAACTATTAAAGTTCCGGAGATTCATGCGTGACCCTTTCAGGGTTTGATAGGGATTTGCATAGGTAGCGAGTGCCGACGGCCCGACCCCGCCCCAAAGGCCGCGGTAGCGGACGGCGGCGTGGGGGCACGCCCAATGCCTTTTCTTTTTACAAGCCTTTTAATCGTCCTGATTTGCAATCAGGGTGTCATGAGCGGTGTGTCGGTGACGCTTTTGGCGTTGCAAATGCCATGCTCGCTTGTCCTCGTTCGGAAACGAGGACAATGAACGAATCTCAGATTCGCTTATCTACAGCTTACATACTGAAGCCAAAGCGAAACCCGAGCCGATCGAATTTCCCATCATGGAAACTGGCGTAGCCTTCTACGCGCCAATTCTTCAAGACTTTCTCAGCCCCAACGCCCAGCTCCAAATAGTTAACGTCGTCCGTATAGAGGTAGTGAGCGCTGACCACCGGGTCGACCGTGATGGGCTTTTTGCCAAGTGAAATGGGCTGGAAGGTATGCTGTAGGTGCCCCTGTACGTAGAAATCTGCATTGCTGTAATAGTAGTAGTCTAGTAGCTGGAAGCCGTTGAGATCGAAGGTGTTGTAGATGCTCAGGTTGCCGTTGTAGTGGTGGTAATCCACAAAGCTGAGTGAGTCCTGGCTGAGAAAATCTCCGGCCTCTACCCATACCCGGCCCTGGCCCAGGCTCACCACCTGATAGTGATCTTTGATGCTAAGCGAGAGCTTTTGGTAGGAGAGGTCGGAACCCAATAGGGGGGACAGGGTGGTGGTGAACGCGAGGGTTACGGCGGGGGCCTGGCTGGTAGGGACGAACTTGCCATGGCGGCGGGTGTATCCTTGATCCGTCTGCCAGGTGAGCTGCGCGTGCCACAGAAAGGCCTGGTGGGATGGGAACCGGGTGTCAGACAGCTGGACGTTCTCAGGAGCGTTGGGGGTAAATCTTCCGCTGCTGTCATCTATCCGGGGCAGATTTTGTAGCGGCATGCGATCTTCCCAGTGCAGGGCGGTGGTAAAGAGGACGTCTTTGTAGGGCGATGACACGTGAGTAAGGTGGAGGAAGGTGGCCTCGTAGAGCTTGAGAAAGTTGCGGCGGTAGAGCAGGGTGTTGAAGGTATTCCCCCATCCGTCTAGTGAGCTTACATCATTGATCTGCTGCATGGCCCGGCCGCCTGCAAGCTTTGCATAGGCAAACTGCTTGGGGTTGTAGAAATAGAGGGCTTCCAGGTGAGCATTGAGCCGCTGGTTGCCCACCCCATATCGGACTGAGGGTTTGAGGTTGATAAACTTGCCTGCTCTGAGCTGGCGAGTGTAGGAGGCCGCTGGGTTGAATACCAGGCCCTCTACGGTGTTGAATTGTATTTGGGTGAGGGCACCGGGAAAGTACCAGCGCGTGTGTTCTGACGCGCCGCTATGGCTGATGCCGGAAAAGAGCAGCTGAGGTACTCTTGTGCCTAAGCCTGCATCCGTCTGAGTGGCTTGCAGGGTATCTGGGCTATACCGCACATTTTGGGAGTACAGGAACAGGGGGAAATGGACGAGTAAGAGTGCCAGGGCCTTGGGCTTTTTGTACAAATTGAGTTTCATGACTGCTTGTTGTTGAATGCTGCATCAAATGACGTGGGTAGGGCATCCAGACAAAAGGAGTATCCGGCGAGTCGCCGAATAGGTCGGTGAAATCAGGTTTTGCAGTTCAACGGGCTATGTTGCACTTCGCCGATTTTGCCTGTTTTATGGAGGGGGCTTTTTCTACCTTGGGGGCTGTTCCTCACTGGTCATCGGCATGAACTCCCCACCTCTCAAGATATCGCGCGCGGAAGCCCTTTGGGTTCTTTTCTTCTATGCCTTTATGGCGATCAATTACTACATCGTGCTGATCATTGATACGGGGACGATCGTGAATTTTGGCACCGTGTTGCTCAACCATGCCCTGAAGGGCTTGCTTACGCTGCCGCTGTGGTGGTTACTCTTCCGTAGGCTGTCGGAGTATCCCATTTGGAAACGGGCCTGGGTGCACCTGCTCACCTTGCCGCTGTTTTGCATCCTGTGGACGCAGGTATACTATGTGCTGTGCGAGTATTTGGGTCTGTTTTACCTGAAAGGTTCCGACCGGGTTTGGGATTTCTACCTGGCGGCTCTGTTTTACCTCATCCAGTTTGTGGGGTTTCATATGTATGAATACTTCGTGAGGCACCGAAAGCAGGCCCTGTTGACTGCCCAGCTGAAACAGCTGGCTACCCAAAGTGAGCTGTCGGCCCTCAAGGCACAGCTCAACCCCCACTTTTTGTACAATGTGTTCAATACCATCAATGCGGCTATTCCGTCCAAGGCGGAACGGTCCCGGAATATGGTAGCCAAGCTGTCGGATCTCTTTCGGTATCAGCTGAAGGCCTCTAAGGAGGAAGCGGTGACGGTACGGGAGGAGCTGGACTTTGTGCTGAAATACCTGGACCTGGAGAAAGAGCGCTTTGGCGACCGGCTACGTTTTGAGTCGGAGATTGAGGAAGGTGCCTTGCCCCGGCTGGTACCTCCGCTCTTGCTACAGCCCTTGGTAGAAAATGCGGTAAAACACGGCCTGAGCCCCCTGATTGAGGGAGGGGAATTGACGATTAGGGTATCCGTAGACGAAAGCAGGCTCTGCTTTGCGGTGGCAGATACAGGAGTAGGGTTGGCACCGGACTCGGAGGATACCTTGCTAAGCCAAGGCGTGGGCTTATCCAATACGCATAACAGACTGGTAAAAATGTTTGGCGAAGGCTTGAGTTTTACCCCGCAATCGCCCCGAGGGCTGATGGTTCAATTTTCTATCCCTACGGCATGGGCACCTTGAAAAAAGTCATCATAGTGGACGATGAAGCACCTGCCAGGTCCTTGGTAAAGGAGTACCTGCAGGAGTACACGGAGTTTGTGCTGATACAGGAGTGCAATAACGGGGTAGATGCGCTAAAGGCCATCAATGAGTTTAGGCCGGATCTGGTCTTTATGGACATCCAAATGCCGGGGATGACGGGGTTTGAGGTGTTGCAGCATCTGGAACACCTGCCCAAGATTATCTTCTCTACGGCTTACGACCAGTATGCTTTGCAAGCCTTTGAGGTACATGCCTTGGATTACCTGTTGAAGCCCTATACACGGGAGCGCTTTGCTGATGCCATACGTCGGATGATGGATAGTTCTGGTGCCTACATGAACCAGCTGCATGAGCTTATGAACTCCTTCTCTACCCCAGAGGCCTACTCAGACAAGGTACTGGTCTCGGTGAATGCGAAGCTGATCAGTGTGCCGGTGGCCGATATTATTTGGATAGAGGCCAGCGGGGATTACGCCCGGCTGGTACAGCAAGACCGGTATTACCTGAGCAACCAGGGCATTTCTCAGTTGGAACAAAAGATGAATCCTAAGCTCTTCACGCGGGTGCATCGGTCGGCCATGATCAACATCAACCACGTGAAAGAGGTCTACAAATACCCTTCTGGCTATGAAGTGGTGATGGTGAATGGGGACTTGGTGAAAGTAAGCCGGTCCTACCTGGACAATATCAGAAAGCTGATTGTGTAGCTAGGGTAGGCTAGGGGGCTAGGCAAAAGTTGGGGATGCTGAAAAAGACCAAACACCTTACCTGAAGGAGATTATCCCGCTATAAGCTTCTTCTAAATCCATGGTTTTTCAGTTGCGCCGAGCTGGTGTGCCAGTCTAGGCGACCCCATCCAATTTAGCTCGGTGATTCAAAGCCTTCAATATTTAGGGCTTCAGCCAAAGGAGAGGTGGCCCCCTTGGGCTGAAGCCCTGTTTTTGTGGATTACTTTACCATCCGGCTGAAGTAGGGCCGCGCAGGCCGGAGGCAATTGATGACTATCTCAGTAAGGTCTATTAAAACCCTCCATATTTCCCCTGAAGGTATTGGGAGTGTGGGTGAATGATGCCCCACCCATTTTTCTGCTTTGCGCCTATAGGGCCTCCTGTGACTTCAGGTATTGTTCCTCCCCAGTACCGCCAGGTTACGGGCTTTGTTAACGACGAAGTATAAGAGTCTACCTTCCCTGAAGGATTGTTTTTTGTAAAAACCACCAATAAATGTGCTAAATAGAGAGGAATGAAACGAATGGCACTGGGTTGTTAATATTCAATCTTATGTACCTAACTCAACGACACAAATATCACTGAAAGTCACTTAAAAATTCATTAATTAAAAGGGATAAATATTCAAAATAGTGATCTGAATTTATTGCTATATATCGATATATTAGAAAAAGACAAACCTTATAAGTTATTGATAATCATTAGTATATGTAGGAATCTGAAAATATTAATAAATGCA
>JBCBHI010000463.1:0-4644 GCA_038525885.1 Bacteroidota bacterium | reverse complement strand
GGTATCCAAATCTCGGTCAACAAATCGGCCTGCGCTACCTCCTCCGGGCTATTGAGGTACTTCTCGAAGGGGATGCCAGCCCCCATTTTGCGACCACTATTGGGTACCCCTTCGGACGATATAGGTGCGAATGTTCAAGCCAGGGTGCCGTTCATCCTAAGTAGTAAGGCTAGCACGAGCCGGCTGAAACCGCTCCAATGGGAAAACTCCCCTCCTTACTCAAGGAGGGGCTGGGGGTGGTTTTGTACTCATCGCAAAGCCAAGTCCAAGCGTCCTGATTAGATTCACTAGGGAGCTGAATCCTGCGCTCTACCCCGTGGTATCAAAGGCATGAGTGTCCGGGATCTTTGTTGCTGTGAGCAAGGCGTTTGCCCTCTTGACCGAGTTGTTTCGCTTTCGCTCAACATGACCTTGGGGGAGAGCTGGCGTTGGAAGCAGGTTTTGCAGTGGCGAAGCAGCGTGGGGTAGATGTGGGTACGGGACGACTGAAACCGCTCCAAAAGTAAAACTCCCCTCCTTACCCAAGGAGGGGCTGGGGGTGGTTTTTATCCTTATCGCAAAGCCAAGGTAATTGAGCTATGCCTAATGCATTCCTCTAGCCCTTGGCTCATCCTTTCCTTGCCAGTTGTATACCTATGAGCGCCCAGCGCTTTTGATGAAATTTAAACCAAGCCTACGCACCTCTAGGGCCTTGCCTGGGTAGCGACTCTGCGGTAAGCAAATCATTTCACAAAACCTTACCTTGATTAGGCGTTTTGGGTCTTTTTGGCCCTGAAATATGCTACCCACATGAGACATTTTTTAAGCCACCATCGCCTGGTTGGTCTAGCTCTGCTGTGTACCCTGCATGCTGAGGTAGCCCGGGCACAAACCACGCAAATTGATAGTCTGGAAGCCCTTTTGGCAGGGGAGGTTGCGGATACCACTCGCTGCCTGGTCCATCAGCAGTTGGCTTGGTCCTATGGCTCGGTGGATACAGCCCAGGCCTTTTGGCATGTGACCGAAGCGCTGCATTGGGCCCGGGTGCTGGAGCGGCCCAACTACGCAGGACGCGCCTACTACGCCTTGTCGGCGATCTTGCATTTTCAAGGGCAGCACCGGCGAGCCCTTTTAGCCTTGGATAGCGCCAAGGAGGCGGCCGCGGCTACCTGGACGGATCTCCAAAAACTGCGGCTGTATAACCTGTATGGCATCTTGTATGATAATCTACAGCAGTGGGATTCGGCGCTGGTGTATTATCACCAGGCGGTGAATTTGGTAGGGGCGGATCATCCGGATGCGGCGGATCCCTACGCCAATCTGGGGGCCATCCATATGAACCTGGGCCAGCTAGACGAGGCACAAAGGTACTATGGTAAGGCCCTGAGGATGTATGAGGAGGTGGACTATTGGGACGGGATGGCCAATGTGTATTTGAACTGGGGGGACATCCTGAAGGCGGACTCTGCTTTGGACTATTACCAAAGGGCTATAGACCTGTATAGCCAGGCAGAAAATGAGTACGGGACTTCGGCGGTTCATTTTAGTATTGGCGAGTTTTTCTACGAACGAGGCCAGTATGACTCAGCGCAGGTGCATACGCAGATATGTCTGGATTACCATCAGGGGGCGGGGCTGAGCTACTACCGGGTGCTGAGTTTGATGCAGTTCGGGAAAATTTTTGTGGCCCAGGGCCATGGGGAACGAGCCCTGGAGTATTTGAACCCGCTGGTGGGGGAGCCGCTTGATGATCCTTATCTGGAAGAAAACCGAAAGGAAACGCTGGCTCAGGCCTTGGCCCTGGTGGGGAGGTACGAGGAGGCCTTTCCGCTGCTACATAGCTATACGCAGTGGGCAGATAGCCTGCACAAAGCGGAAGTGTTTGAGCGAGTGGCCCGGAGCGATGCGCGTTTTCAGAACGAACAGCAGGCCCGGATCATAACCCAGCAAGAGCTGGATTTGGCACGCCAAACGGAGACCCGTAACCGCCTGATTATTGCCTCCTTGGCAGCGCTATTGATCTTGCTGGGGGTATTTCTGGTGGTGCAACGGCGGATGCAAAATCACCGCCGCCAGACGGAACTGGCTCTAACCCGGGAGCAAGTAGAACGGCAACAGCTGGAGGAGTTTGACCGGCAACGGTCCCAGTTTTTTGCCAACATTTCGCATGAGTTTCGCACCCCGCTTACGCTGATCAAAGGCCCCCTGCAGGATACTCAGCAAGCGGGCCAAAATGGGGTGAAGCACCTGCCCATGATTTTACGAAATGTGCAGCGGCTGGAGCAGTTGATTGGGCAGCTGCTAGACCTGTCGCGTTTGGAGTCGGGGCA
This sequence comes from Bacteroidota bacterium, assembly GCA_038525885.1. Taxonomy (GTDB): domain Bacteria; phylum Bacteroidota; class Bacteroidia; order Cytophagales; family Cyclobacteriaceae; genus DMST01. The sequence continues at coordinate 2,335 of JBCBHI010000463.1, read as the reverse complement.
TCTCGCCTTGCAGGCCCGGCGTGGCTCCTTACTATCCTTCCTGCGGCCGCTTTTCTCTGCCTATACGTCCTATGCGGAGCACCGGGGTATGCACTACCAGTGGCAGGTACCGACTACTCCGGTGGCGGCGGTGTTTGATGCGGATAAGCTGGATAAGGTGCTCAATAACTTGATCTCCAATGCCTTTAAGTTTACGCCGGAGGAAGGGTCCGTTCGTATTCAGGCGGAGCTTCTGCCTACCGACCAGCTACGGGTGCAGGTGGGGGATACGGGAATCGGGATTTCGGAGTCGGAATTGCCCCACATCTTCGACCGATTCTATCAGGTGGACCCCTCTGACCGAAGAGAGACGCAGGGGTCGGGCATTGGCCTGGCGCTTACGCAAGAGCTAGTGAAGCTGATGGGTGGGACCCTGTCGGTGGATAGCCAGCCGAACGAAGGTTCCGTTTTTGTGGTGGAGGTGCCTCTCCAGCAGGTGGCGGAAGAAGAGCTTGGGGAGGGTGCGGATAAGGAGCCCCAGCCCTCGGAGGTGATTTCAGGATGGGCCCCGCCGGTGGAGGAATCCCCGGTGACGAAGGGAAAGCCTAAGGTACTGGTAGTGGAGGACCATGCGGATATGCGCGGATATCTGAAGGACTTGCTGACGCCAGAGTACCAGCTGCTAGAGGCGGTGGACGGAGAAGAGGGGTTGGCACTCACCGAGCAGAATGTGCCGGACCTCATCATCAGTGATGTGATGATGCCCCGCATGGACGGGATGGAGTTTGTGCGACGGCTGAGAAAAAATGCGATAACTAGCCATATTCCTGTCCTGATGCTGACCGCCAAAACTACCGACAAGCTGGTGGGTCTGGAGGAGGGAGTAGACGTTTTCCTAACCAAACCGTTCGAAGCTCAGGAGTTGAAGGTGCATGTGGAGAATCTCCTGGGTCGGTACCAGCGCGTGCATGCCTACGTAAAGGACCAAGGCTGGTGGGCCCCGGAGCAAATGGAAGTTTGGTCGTCAATGGACCAACGGTTCATGGCGGCTTTCACCGAAGCGATGCAGCAGGGCTACTCGGACGAGACCTTTGGTGTGCCTGCCCTCAGTGATGGCTTGGCCCTCAGCAGAAGTCAGTTGCATCGCAAGCTGAAGGCACTTACCGGGCAGTCGCCAAGTGAGCTACTGAGGCAGTTTAGGTTGCAAAAAGCGCACGCCTTGCTTATCGCCAAAGCGGCTACGCCGAGCGAGGTGGCCTACCGTGTAGGCTTTAGCAACCTTCCCTATTTCTCCCGGTGTTTTAAGGATCAGTATGGCCTGCCGCCCAGCCAAGTAGGCGGGCACCAGGGCTGATTGCGACCACAGGATAAGGACATGCGACGAGAAGATAAGCAGTAAGGCTCTGTAAGTCAGAGCTTTGTGCTGAACCAATTTTCTCGATACACCCATGTATATTTTTACACCCTCACGCAAGTGTACCCTTTTGGTAGGGATGCTTTGCGCCTTGACTATGGGATCCTCCTATGGGCAAACAAGTCTGTTTGAGGTCCAGTACGGTAACCCTGCGGGACCGTTTTTCTTGTTTGATATGAATACGGCCTACCAGCAGTGGGCACCCGGCCAACCGCCCAGCCAACCTTTCGGTAGCCTGATGGTGGGTACGGATGAGAATGCAGTGTCTGCCTTGCCCAGCCCCCGCGGGTTCTTTTTGCATACTAATCTGGACGGTGGAATCCAGGTAGACATGACCTTCTCAAATTTTTACCCCAATCACATTCAGCAGCTACCCAACGGGGAGATAGCTCTGCTGGGGGATAACCAGGATGTGGCATCGGTAGACCTGGCTGGCAATGTGGTATGGGCCACCCAGCTAGGCTCAGTCCTGACGGACAATGATGAGATGACTCTGGATGCGGACGGGCAACTGGTGATTGCCTCCGATGACCAGCCTACCTCCAACCGGTTTTTCCTAACGCGCCTGGAAAGCAACGGTGGCATCTTTATGGGTACGTTCGAATACGAGATACCCAAGGGAGGATTTACTAATCCGAACAACTACCAGGTGGAGGAGATCATACCCGCCGCGGATCACCTGGTGGTGGTCGGAGTAGCGGAGGACACCACGGCGGGGCATGAGTACCCTTGGGTGGCCATGATTGATCCGGCCTACGATATGGTCTGGTTCAATGAGTACCCTGGCCTACAGGCGGACGCTACATTTGAAGATGTGGTTTGGGACCAGAATGAGCTCTATGCGGTAGGGCGGTACATTGAGAATACGCCAGTGCAATGCGGGAAAACCCAAATTTTGCTGAGCAAATTGGATATGGGATCGGGCCACCCGCTGTGGTTCCG
>JBCBHI010000462.1:0-4666 GCA_038525885.1 Bacteroidota bacterium | reverse complement strand
AAGGCACTGGCAACCCTTTTAGGTAAACCAATTCCCACCCAAAACGAGGCTGGAACTGCGAAAGAAACCGCCAAACCGAATCAGGAAAACGATCTAGAAAAGAGGAATACGGATAATTCAGGAGTATTCTCCACATCGCCTGAGCAGAAGGAAGAACCCTCACTGACCCCGGAATCAAATTCATCAGATCCCATAGCTCCCTCAGACGAGGAATCTACGGAAAATGACGCACCGACTCGTGTACCCAAGGTGTCCGCGGACTCGGAGGAAGCAGAACCATCGTTGGCTGTAAGCCCCGAGGGCACCCTCATAGAAACTACCCCTTCCCCGGTTCCTACCCAGGCTCAATCTTCCGAGGCTGACGCACCACCCAGAACTATCCTGGGAAGGTTAGGGCACTGGATGGCACGCAGCTGGAAGCGGCTCTTTTTCAAGAAAAAGCAGAGTAATGAAGGTCAGCTCATTCCTCAAGGGGACGAGTCCATAGCCAAAAATCCAGCGAAGGCTCAAGCCATGATGCCTGGCAGGGAGAATACTGTTCTGAATGAAGCATTACAAGCCGGGCTCACCACCGCTAACCTGCCAGAGCTGCAAGCCGCCGGGTTCGCTTCGCTGGCTGAACTTACCGCCTACATGCTGGACTACCAGCCCCGGGAATTATGGAAAACCCTCAGGAAGATAGGCGCTCAAGCACAAGCCCATTGGTTAGAGACCGCCACGCAAGGCCAACGCCATGAGCTATTGAGCAGGCAACCAGGGCTGCCCCAACGAGTAGGCCGGATGCTTCAGTTATTCCAGCGGAAGCTGGCACAAGCCGATTTTGGAGGTGCCCCGCAACTTATCCAGACCCTTTCGGATACGGCCCTGGCCTACCTACTGGCACGACCCACTGCCAACGTGGAAAGTACCCTGTTGCACCTGGCCAAAACCCTGGCTGGTACTTCTGTACCGGACAACCTGTGGGCTCGCCTCACCGGGGCAGAATCCGTGGAGCAGGAACCTAAGGCCCTACACCAGCAAGTGCTAAAACCGCTGTGGGAGGCAACTCCTGGCAGCGAAAACCGAACCTCTATCCCCTACTTCACCGAGGAGGCTGAGGAGAGCAGTTATTACGTAGCCAACGCGGGGCTCATCCTGCTGCATGCCTATTTGCCCCATTTGTTTGGTCAATTAGGCTACCTGAGCCCCACCCAAAAGTTCAAAACTGAGGAGCTAGCCGCCCAAGGGGCCATGCTACTCCAGTACATCTATAACCTGCAAACGGAGCAGGATGAAGAAACGATGGCCCTGAACCGGGCCCTGACCTGCCTGCCCCAGGACTTCCTGCTGCCTGCCAAATATGAACCCACTTCGGCAGAGAAAGCCCTCGCAGACCAGATGCTGACAGCCATGATTGAGCACTGGGCCATCATCTCGGCGCATGACCTGGCTGGCTTTCGCGATACCTGGTTGTGGCGATCTGGCAGGCTCACCGAGCAAGAACAGAAATATGAGCTGGTGGTAGACACCCGGGCGTACGACATCCTGCTGGACAAGCTGCCCTATACCCTGTCCCCGGCCATGCTGCCCTGGTCTGACAAACCCATATACGTACAATGGCGATGACGAAGAACAATGCCCATATCGAAGCCCTGGAGCGAGAAATGGACTGGTTTGGCCAGCTGCTGAACCTGTTGTTCCATCGCTACTTTGAGGAAGACAATACCGAAGAGGCTCCTCCCCTACCCGAACATGACCCCGAGGGTAGCTACTACGGGCAGCTGCTAGCCGAGTTTGACTGGGGCCTACCCGAGCGCATGGCCCTTATGCTCGCCCTAGCTCCCAATCTACGGCCCAACGTCTTGGACGTTTTCTTTACCAAAAACGCCCTCTACGACCGACCCTTCACGGAGTTTGGCGGCGTACAAAGCAAACAGCACGGCGGTTTTATCCCTACCGGAGAAACCCTAAGCTTTTTACTATCGGGCAACTTTCTAGAGAACCGGTGGGAAGTGTTGGAGCTATTCGGGCCCCACCATCCCTTCTCCCAATACCACATCATAGAACTAGGGGTAGTATCCAGCGGCGAGCCCCGCCTCTCTGGCCTACTCCAACTGAGCACAGAGTACCTGGCCCGGCTTACTACCGGAGAGCAGAGCCTGCCCGAATACGACTCGCAGTTTCCGGCCGTGCGCATCCATACCGAACTGGAATGGGAGGATTTGGTACTGGACGAGTACGTAGGAGAGGAGATTGATCACATCCGTATGTGGTTGGAACGCGGCAGTTTTCTCCTGGAAGACATGGGGCTGAAAAAGCACCTGAAACCCGGATACCGCAGTCTGTTTCATGGCCCTCCGGGCACGGGCAAAACCCTCACCGCTTGCCTGCTAGGCAAAAGCACGAACCGCCCGGTGTATCGCATAGACCTCAGTATGGTGGTGAGCAAGTACATCGGCGAAACGGAGAAAAACCTCAAGCGGGTGTTTGACCAGGCCGAGCACCAGGACTGGATTCTGTTCTTCGACGAGGCCGATTCCCTGTTTGGTAAACGAACGAGTACCCGCAGCAGCAACGACCGCTACGCCAACCAAGAGGTAGCCTATCTATTGCAGCGGGTAGAAGATTTTCCTGGGGTGGTCATACTGGCCAGCAACCTCAGCAGCAATATGGACGAAGCCTTTCTGCGGCGGTTCCAGAGCCAGGTATACTTTCCTATACCCTCGGCAGAGAGCCGCTACGAAATCTGGAAGGGCATTTTTTCGGGAGCGATGCGGCCGGCGGCCGACTTAGACCTGTACCAACTAGCCCAGGACCATGCCCTGGCCGGCGGTACGGCCATCAATGTATTTCGCTACGGTGCGTTGCGGGCGGCGGCCCGCAACGAAACGGTCATTCAGCAGGATGACATTCGCAAAGGAATTGCCCGTGAACTCCAGAAGGAGGGCAAAACCATTCCAACAAATCGATAACAATCTAAAACCCAATCCGATACGCCATGAGCACCAAGCATTACGAGGATTTGCGGGCAGCCATCAAAAAGACCAATGCGCTGCTAGACGCAGATGAGAAGGCTAAAATCAACAAAGCCCAAGAAGCGAAGACCTCGCTGTATTACGCACACGGAGCCACCAACAAGGCCAAAATTGAGAACACCAAGACGCGCGCCGAATCGGACTCTACCAATACCATGTATACGGCGGCGGTGCGCAATAAGCAAAACAGCGATAACCTGGTGACGGCCTCTACCCAAGCGGTAAGCGATGCCAAGGATACGAGCGACAAGATCTCCAAAGCAGCCAAGCTGTTCCAGGAGTCCGCTACCATGCTTACCTCACTGAGCGGCAACGTAGCCAGCCTATTGGCCCTGGCCAGCACGGCAGACAACGGCAGCAACTTGTATACCAACACCCAAAAGGCCTTTGCCTCTACCCAGCAAGCCGCCCAGGCAGCGGATGCCGCCAGTATGATCTCCCTCAACACCACCATTGAGGCAGCGCAGAGTATGGCTACCCAGGCAGAGGCCAAAAACAAGACCCTGAATGAGGACCTGAAATCCTTAGAAGGCACCCTGCAAACGCAGTACAGCGATGCCATGACGGCTCAAACCACTTCGGCTACCGAGGTGGCAACCGCCATGGATTCCGAAAATGCCGATGCGGGCGTATACCAAACCGCCGAGCGGGAAGCTGCGGCTATTCTGGCTGCCGAGCGGTACGTAAACAAGGTCACCAATTATGACCTGCGCATCGCGGATACAGGATTGGAACATGCACCGGACGAGGTACGCGGGCAACTGCTACTGTTACCCCCTGCTTCTCCTCCAGGCTATGCGCCATTTACCCTAGATACCTTCTCCTACCAAATACCCGCCATGCTGAAGCAGCCCCACATGGGCCGCACCATCAACGTGGCCTTTGATGCCTATCACAACCAGACCAGTCTGGACGAGTACCGCATCTTCTTTGTAGAGGAGCAAGACGCCAGCGGGTTCAATTGGGAGGCCGCCTACGCCATCAAGTCCAATTACAAATCCATCCCCGTATTTGGTCCGCAGTCCCCTCCTACGCACAGCCGTACCTACATCACCAAGGAAGGCCTGCAGGATCTCAATACCCAAGACGGGGTCATGGACGACCCCGTTAAGTTCCTGGCCATCGTGATGTACGCGGCCCAAACCCAGGAAGGTGCTTACCCATGGCTACCCCAGGTAATTGACCAGGACCTAAACAGTAGGCTCAAGGGCATAACCCTGGAAGCTGGCGAAAAAGACTATCTAGTGCGGGCCGCCGCCAGTATAGGGATCACAGATGCGGAGCTATACCAAATGGCTTGTGAGTTCTGGGCGCAGCAAAACACCCATATGGAAATCAATGATTACCTGGATTTCACCCCCATGATCGACATCAACGGTCAGGCAGTGAAACGTGGCAATGCCTACCAGGTATTCGTATTGGGCATCAAAGGAAGCGGCTGTGCTCCTGACGGAGATACCGGTTCTTTGTCCTTCGCCTCCGAGCCCCTCACGCTGGCTCAGCTCCTGGGTACCGTTACCCCTACCGATACCATCATCCTCAATCGCCACCAAGGCGAAGGCCCCACCTTCTGCGACACTTCCATTCGCAAGCAGGTACTTGCCGAACAAACCGAGGACTGCTGCCAGGCCGAGAACGACGGTACTATTCAG
>JBCBHI010000461.1:0-4675 GCA_038525885.1 Bacteroidota bacterium | reverse complement strand
GGCTCTAACCATCCGTGGTTCCGGGCGAGGACGCCCGAAACAGTGCTGCCTCAAGCCAGGAGAGCGAGTGCCGACAGCCCGACCCTGAGCCCAAAGGCCGCGGTAGCGGACGACGGCGAAGGGGCACGCCCCATGTAGTTAAGTTAAGCGGTGCTCGGGAGCCCTACCAAAAGTGACACCTGAAATAGTCTTTTGCTTTTGGCCACAGCATCGCGAGGGAAACCGGTCGGCACCTACTCCCAACTTACCTACAGGTGCCTTGGCACAAACTGATTGTTCCTTTCTCCGACCGGGGCTATCCGTCTCCCTCCGGTACAAACCACCCCCTTTTTTCCTCAAAAAGCGGATGAATTACCAATTCCCCCGGTGGCTTGAGCGAAACCTAGCCCCCCAAACCAGACATCTCTTCGGATTTTGCGGGTATGAAAAACATTTGGCGCATCCTGTTCATTCAGGTGGTTTGTTTAGTTGGTTATGGTGATGGAGCTAATGCCCAGGCCCCCGCATCGGACTTTGTTTCGGTGCGGGCCGGGCAGTTCTATGTGGGTGAGCAACCCTACACCTACCTGGGGGCCAACCTATGGTACGGTATGCACCTGGGTATGGAGGGCAAGCAGGGTGACCGCGAACGCTTGCTACGGGAGCTGGATCAGCTGAAGGCCTTGGGCGTGACCAACCTGCGGGTATTAGCCTCCTCCGAGGGGCCCAATACGGAGGCCTACCGCATCACCCCGGCGCTGCAAACGGCCCCTGGCGTCTACGACGAAACTGTATTTGTGGGGCTGGACTTTCTGCTGGATGCCATGGCCCAGCGGGAGATGAAGGCTGTAATGGTGCTCTCGAACTTCTGGATGTGGTCTGGCGGTTTCCCCCAGTACCGGGCCTGGGCCCATGGCGGGGATATCCCCTATCCCGACATAGAAGGCGGGGGTACCTGGGACCCCTTTATCCAGTACTCGCTCGGCTTCTTTACGGACCGGAAGGCCAACCGCACTTTTCGCCAATACGTAAAAACCCTCCTCAAGCGACGCAATACAGTCAACGGAAGGCTTTACAAGCAAGACCCCACCATTATGGCCTGGCAGCTCTGCAACGAGCCGCGTGGGTACGACCAGCCGGAAGCCTACCGGGCTTGAGTGCACCGCACGGCGCGGTTCATCCAGCAGCGCGACCGCAACCACCTGGTAAGCATAGGGGCCGAAGGCAATACGGGTAACGACCGCGCGGGCATCGACCTGCTGGCAGATAGCCAGAGCAAGCACATTGACTACGCTACCACGCACCTGTGGATACAGAATTGGGGTTGGTTTGCACCCGAGGAGGCCAGCACCTATGCCGCTGCCGAGGCTAAGGCCTTGGCCTACCTGGAAAGTCAGATAGCGAAAGCGAAGGAGCTAGGCAAGCCCTTGGTGTTGGAGGAGTTTGGCGTAGGCCGCGAAGGGGGAGAATACGATCCCACTATCGCAGTAGGCCATAGGGACCGATTTTACGAATTTCTGTTTACCGAAGCGGGAAAGCACTGGGGTACCCAAGGCCCCTTGCAGGGACTTAACTTTTGGAGTTGGGGTGGGGAAGGCCGCCCCAGTAAGGTAGGAGGCATGTGGCAAGCAGGTCATACCCTCATCGGGGATCCTCCGCACGAGCGGCAGGGCATTTACTCCGTATACAATCAGGACGAGAGCACGCTCAAAATCATCGAAAACCACGCCCAACGCCTAGCCTCACCTACGCCACTGGTGGCCGAGGGTGGCAATTAAACTAGCCCTACTCTGGGAGAGCCGAGCAGGCGCCCAAGTGCTGCCTTGAGGCGAACCGGGTAAGAACGGATTCAAGGGTATATACTCCCCTCCCTCCAATGGGAGGGAGCCCGAAAAGAAACGTACCATGGAAGTACAACCACAAATAAGCGCATCCCCTTTGGCCGATCTGGCGACGACGGACTTGCACCCATTGCGGTTCCAAAATCAATTTTTGGAGAAGCTATGGGGCGGACAAAAAATCAAAAGTGTTTTTGGCAAAGAAAACCCCAGTCTTGCTAACTGCGGTGAGACCTGGGAGGTGTCTGGGGTGCCCGGCCGCCCCTCGGTAGTGGCCGAAGGCCCCCTGGCTGGCTATTCCTTAGCAGAATTGACCGAGCACTATGGCCCCCAGCTGCTGGGGGAGCAAAACCATCGCACGTACGGCACTGAATTTCCTTTGCTGGTGAAGCTAATTGATGCGGCGGATGATCTATCTGTACAAGTACACCCCGACGATGCCCTGGCTCGGGAACGGCACGGGAGCTTCGGCAAAACCGAAATGTGGTACGTGCTGGATGCTGACCCTGAGGCGCAGCTGATTGCTGGTTTCAACCAGCCCATGACCCAGGAGCGCTACCTGCAGGCTATGGAGGAGGGCAACCTAAGCGACTTCCTCAATCGGGAAGCGGTCTCCCCGGGCGATGTGTTTTTCATCCCTGCCGGACGTATCCACACCATAGGGCGGGGCATCCTACTGGCTGAAATTCAGCAAAGCTCCGACGTTACCTACCGCATCTACGATTTCGACCGGCGTGATGCTGACGGCAATCTGAGGGAGCTACACACCGAACAGGCCGTAGCCGCCCTGGACTATGCGCACTACCCGCAGTACAAGCATCAGGTAGCAGAAGAACCCAACGTTTTCCAAACTTTGGTGGACTCGCCTTTCTTCACCGTGCAGCGCCTCAGCTTGGATATTAGCCACACCATCAGTGAGCAGACATTCGATAGTTTCGAAATTCTGTTGGCCGTAAAGGGGGCGCTGGTTGTGAAAACGGATCAGGGAAGCTGCACCCTCAAGGCAGGCGAGGCCCTTCTTATGCCTGCCGTGATCCCACACTATACGCTAGAGCCCAAGGGCCCGGCCCAAGTGCTGCGAGCCTTCATACGATAATCTCATAGTGCACCAACAATTGGCAATTCATTGGTTTTCAACCAAACAGCGCCGGAGGAAATCCTCTGGTGTTGTTTTTTTATAGGAAACCAAAATGCAGAACCCACCTTGTGGAGTCCTGTTTCCGGGTAAAATCGTCCTAGCTCCTCAGTAAACCAAGAGGGTGCTCTACTTTCCACCCCCCCACCGAAAGTCCAAGAAAAAAGTCTTGACCGACCTGTAAAATCCAGGTAGTTTGTATCTTACTTGTCCTGAAAAAAGAAATGGCCCGCTAACAACAGCTACATGCCAAGCCTCAGGCAAGAGGGTAGGCCCACCTAAAGACTGAAACGGACGATGAAAGAAATTCAAGAGCTGACGGAAGAGATAAAACAGATGAAAGGCTACGATGGGGTGTTTCATCAAAACATCGTGGATGAGCATTTTCAGTTTCACCTGGTCAATAAGCAGCACAATCCTGAAGCGTTACACAAGAAAACCAGTGACAGTTTTGAGCCCCTCAATTATGCCAACCTGAACTTACTCAGGTTTTGCAAGCAGATGGTGGAGGAATACGGAGCCCATACCGAGGAGGGCGCGCAATGGATGTCCTTGATGGAGCCTTGGGAGGCTAGTTTCCACCAGGGGGGGCCTTTCAATTCCTTTCAGAATGCGTTCCAAATCATAGTAGGGCTAGAAGAAACGGGGTTTCCCATTTTTGAAAAAATACTGGGAGATGAACCCATGAAGAAAGCCTTTGTGGATATCCCGAATGAGGTAAAAACGTTCACGCAGATTAAGTTTTGCCTACCCCATGACCGTCTTGAAGCCTACATGGAACACGTGATTCGGGAGGCCACCCAGGAGCAGGAACTGTTTTTTCACCTGCGAGATCTCTCCATCAATCATTCCTTTCTGTTGACCGGGGCTCAGGGGGATAGCCGAGTGGAAAAGGCTTTGATCAAGCTTAGGTTACTTCCTTTCGAAGAGTGCCATCAAACCCACTCCATCATCGAGAGCTTCACCCGGCTGTTTGGAGAAGGCTATGCCCTACCCGGCATCAACGAAGACATACTGAGTCTGTTTTCTCACGAATACAAACCCGGCATTTTCGTTACTCAAGGAGCTACCAACTACAAGAAGTTTTTATTCCTGCTCCAGATCATTGATCAGGTATACCAAGAAGATCCCAACTACGCCTACGCTTCTTAAGGGTGGCTCCTAGGTTGGAAGGGGTGCTTGGGGAGGCAATTTGGGGTGGGCCGGACCGCAACTGAAAACTTGCAGGCTGGCAGGCGCTGCCTTTAGATCAGACGATCCAGCGTAATGACCACGGTTTTCTTTTCCTCTCCGTCTGCAACCACCACGGTCACTTCTTTCCCTTCTTGGCGGAGCAGCTCCCGGCACTGATCGAGGGTGGAGGCCGACTCCCCATCGATAGAAAGGATTTCCATGCCTTCTACCAGGCCGGCTTGCTCAGCCTGGCTACCCGGCACCACAAACCCCACCTGCACTTCCTCGTCTTTCCACAGCACGCCAAAGCCCGACATGGGAAAGTGGAAGGGGTCCTGAAAATGGGAATTGGGCTTGAGGTATAATACGTTGCGCTGGTAGTCCAGCACTACCTGGAACCGGTTGATGACCTGGGCACCCAACAACCCCAAAGACCCTTGGGAGTTCGTCACTCCTTGCGTAGAACCTGATAGTCGCACCGGGAAGTCCTCCACTTCGAACCCTGCCACCGAAAGCTTGGCGGCTGCAATGGTGTAGGACTGCGTTTGGG
>JBCBHI010000460.1:0-4680 GCA_038525885.1 Bacteroidota bacterium | reverse complement strand
CTACCGAAGGCCATAATTCTACGATCTTTCGAGCCTTCGAAAGGCTGAAAGAACACTATGCTCCTGATCTGCTATTGCTAGACACCGACGCAATTGGTTTCGCTATGGTGGCTTACTACCTGCAGATCAAAGTAGTGTTGTTTAGCGAGATTATTCAAAGCGACCAGCAGAGTGGATTACCGCCCTTTTATTCCAGGCACTTGCCTCAGTCCACAGTAGGCTCACAAGTTCGGATTCGCTGGGAATGGACCAAGCTGTTTGCCAAAAAGCAAGCCTACTACCTGTACGATGTTTGGCTTCGCGGTCGGCCCGATCCGTATCACAAGACCTTGGCGAACCTCTGTGGTTTCCCTAGGAAGGAACATGCCCATACCCGGAAGGAGTGGTATTACCGCTTGGACAATTTCCCCAATCTGATCTTGTATCCGCAGGAGCTTGACTATCCGCGTAGAGAAGTGCCTGCCAACTACTATTACGCAGGTGCCATGTTGGATACCGAGCGAGTAGAAAAGCATTTGGACCGGGGTGTTTTTCCCAACGATAACCCCATTGTGTATTGCGCGCTAGGTACTCTAACTGAAGCCTATACGGATACCTACCTTAGCTTTCTCTGCCGAGTGATGCAGGTGGCAGCCCAGCAACCAGAGATCAACCTGGTGATTGCCGTGGGAGCCGAAGAGTTAAGGGCTCAGCTACCCGTGCCTACTTCGAATGTACAGGTGTATGACTTTGTGCCTCAACTGCAGATGCTGCAACGGGCTCAGTTAATGATTACCCACGGAGGGATGAACTCGATCAAGGAGTGCATCCATTATGGGGTTCCCATGCTGGTGTATCCCCTGCATAAGCTGAGTGAACAGCAAGGAAATGCAGCCCGGGTGGTGTATCATGGTATGGGGCTTCAGGGGGGATTAGATGAAGATTCTGAAGAAACAATCTCTAATAGTATAAAAGCAGTATTAAAAGAATCGAAATATAGGATTTCGGTTCGGAAGATGCAGCAGGTTTTTCATAACTATCGTGCTAAGGAACAGGAGGTTGTAGAATTTATTGAGAGTCATTTGGCGGAAGAAATTCATGTATTTAATTTTGCCAAACCTACAGGTACATAGTCCATTTTATTGGCTCGAATAAGCCGATGAAACTCACGAGAAATTAATCTTTAAGAACCCATGTTTAAGAGTAATTTTAAACTCGCTTGGCGAAACTTATGGAAGTATAAGCGCTACACAGGAATCAATGTGTTTGGGCTATCCATTGGTATTGCCAGCATGATCATTCTCTTCCAGTTTATTGGCTATCATCTAAGCTTCGATGGCTATCATGAGAATGCCGATCGCTTGTACCGGGTGGTAAATGATTTGCATTTGCCTGACGGAAATGTAGAGTATGATCCGGGAGCTCCTTTGGTATTAAGTACCCAGATAGAGACTAGCTTTCCCCAAGTAGAATCTTATGGATTGCTGTTGCGTAGGCGTTCTTTCACCGTGGAGGTCAATGAAGGACAAAAAATCTTCCTGGAAGATGAAAATGTGGCTTTGACAAATCCTGGATGGCTGGAGCTGATGTCCTTCGAAGCCGTATCCGGCAACCCGGCAGAAGGCCTTGACAAACCCATGACTGCGGTACTTACCGAGTCATTGGCGAGTAAGTACTTCCAGGATCGTAATGCAGTGGGTGAGATCATCACCTTGGACAACGAGCACCAGGTAGAGGTAATTGGGGTGGTAAAAGATCTGCCAAACAATACTGATTTTCAGGCGGAGCTGTTCCTATCCTACGCATCCTTCCGAACCCTGTATCCTGATATCTACGAAGGTATGTCCACGAGCTGGGACTGGGTATCTTCTAGTACCGAACTTATCGTGCTCTTTAATGAAGCAGCGAATCTGACTCAGGCACAGGAGAACCTTTCGGCTTTGGCCTTGGAAAATATGGGGGACTACATGGCGGATATTTACCGCTTCCGGTTTCAGCCCCTGGCAGAGCTTCACTTTGACCTACGGTACGACGGAGTGATTGAAAAGCGGATGCTGACCGCACTAGGTCTCATCAGTCTGTTGCTGGTGGTCATCATCAGTGTCAATTTCATCAACCTGGCTACGGCACAAAGTGCCCAGCGGTCGCGTGAAATTGGGGTCCGGAAAGTGATGGGTAGTGCCCGCTCGAGCATCTTTTGGCAGTTTATGACCGAAACCGCCGTGATCACCTTTGTAGGATATGTGGTCGCCTTTGGTTGGGTAAGCTTATTCTTGCCCTTGATCAACAATTGGCTTAAGGTAACGCTGTCGGTCAACATCTTTGACCAGCCTGCTATGGTGCTTTTCCTACTGGGTAGCTTTGTGATTATTATTTTGGGTGCAGGCTTCTATCCTTCGGTGGTCATTAGCCGCTTACGCTTACTGAGTGCGCTTAAGAATCAACTAGACCGGATACAGAAGGCGTCTACCCAACGGCGTGTCCTGATTACTACCCAGAACCTGATTGCTCAGGCACTGATCATTTGTACCCTGATCATCGCCTTCCAGCTCAATTTCTTGCAAAGCAAAGACTTGGGTTTCGACGAAGAGCATATCATAATGCTCGATATCCCAGAGGCGGATCAGGGCAAGTTGGAATACCTGAAAAATCAATGGCTTACCAGCCCACATATCTCCTCGGTTACTTTCTGCGAACGCCCACCTTCCAGCGAAGGCGGTGGAGGTACTATCAAGTTCAATGGGGGAGACTGGTTGGATTTTGCCGTTCGGTCACGCCCGTCCGATCCTGACTACCTCCCCACCTTTGGTATAGAACTGGTGGCTGGCAGAAATGTACAGCCTAGCGACACGGCGCGGGAGGTTCTGGTGAATCAGGAGTTGATGAAGACCCTGGAGATCCGAAACCCAGAGGAAATCCTGGGTACTACCATGGTAGTGGGTGAGTTATCGCTCAATGAGATAACTGTAGTAGGGGTGGTGGACGACTTCCACACTAGTTACCTGTATTCTCCCATCGAACCCTTGGTGATTACCACTAGCCTCAATCGGTACAACAAAGCGGCCGTAAAGGTGAACGCAGCGAATATTTCTGCTGCCATTGGCCAGTTGGAAGTAGAATGGCAAGGCATATTTCCTGAAGGGGTATTCGAGTACAACTTCTTGTCGGACCAGCTAGCTGAAGCCTACGAAACCGATGTGGTGATTAGCAAGCTCATTCGGGCCAGTGCACTGATTGCCATCTTGCTGAGCTGCCTGGGTTGGCTAGGCCTCATGTCCTTGGTAAGTGTACAGCGGGCTAAGGAGATTGGCGTGCGGAAGGTGCTGGGATCTAGCAGTATAGGCATCATTGCAATGCTATCATTGGATTTCCTCAAGCTGGTTTTGATTGCCTCCGTATTGGCTACACCCATTGCCTGGTATGCCATGGACCAGTACCTCCAAGGGTTTACCTACCGTATTGGCATGCCCTGGTGGCTATTCATCCTGAGTGCGGTTCTGTCGGCAGGCATTGTATTGTTTACCATTAGTTTCCAAGCCATCAAGGCTGCCCGGGTCAACCCTGTGGTGACCTTGAAATCGGCCGAATAGCAGTCAAAAGACAATGGGCTGAACCGGAAACAGGTTCGGCCCCTCTTCCTCACCAGCCATGAAAAATTCCTATCTGTACCTGCTCTCCACGGCATGGAAACACGCCACTACGAAGAAAAAACTCTTCGTGGCGGTGTATGTGTTTTTCATCTTCTCTAACGTGGTGGTATCCCTGAGGCCCATCGTATACGGTTGGTTTATTGGTGAGCTACAAGGTACTGAGGAGGGGGTGGTGTCTTTTGCCTGGACCTACGTGGCCATTTACATCGGTATCTATATTCTAGAGTGGATGTTTAACGGGCCTGCCCGGTTGGCGGAGAATAAGATGGCTTTCCACATAGGAAAGAATTTCACCAGTAGCCTGTACGATAAACTGCTGCACCTGCCCGTGGACTGGCACAAGACCCACCATACAGGGGCAACGGTCAATCGAATTCGCAAGGCGGAAACGGCCATCAAGAGCTTCTTTAAGGGGGCTTCCTGGCACTTGCGGATGATCATCCAGCTGGTAACGGCCGTAGCCGCCATGATCTACTTCTCCCCATGGTTTGCCCTGGTAGCCATTGCCTTGGGAGTTGTGTCCATGTTTGCCGTGGGCCGGTTCGATGGCCCCTACGTACGCTCACTCGATGAAGTAAACGAGGGAGAACATAAGGTGTCGGCCGCGTTGACGGATTCCCTAACCAACATTATTACGGTGACCACGCTGCGGCTGGAAAACAAGTTTAGCCAAAGGCTACTGAAGGTGATCGACAATGTATTCAAGCCCTTTTGGCGCGGGGTGTGGTACAACGAGGGCAAGTGGTTTACTGCCGGCTTTTTGGTGAATGTGATCTACTGTATCATGGTGATGGGCTTTGTGTATACCCATCATGTGCCTGGCCAACCCTTCGATATTGGGGGACTGGTAACCCTGCTGGGTTTCGTGTTTCAGTTTACCGGGGTGTTTGTGGATGTGGGTGCCTTGTATACCCAAATCATGAAAGACCGCACGGATGTGAAGGCGGTAGAGGGGATAGAGGCGCTGTATCAGGAGTATCATAGCTAAAGTTGACATTCTGAAGGTCAAGTTTGGCCCAATCCCCTTTCAGGGGCACATAGTCACTCTCCT
>JBCBHI010000459.1:0-4680 GCA_038525885.1 Bacteroidota bacterium | reverse complement strand
AGGGGATACCTGGTGGCAAGCGTCGGGTATCCCCTTGGAATTGGACTTGCCTCAGCTGTTTGCGGTAGAGGAACGGTATGAGGTGAAAGAAGAATATTTCTCCCTGAAGTGGTGGCGAAGGGGTGAGTATGTGACTGGCTTCACCGTGGAAGATGGAAAGATGATCCCCGTTTTAGGAGGGAGAGTGGCCTACCAGCAGGCATTCTAAAAGGGATTTCATGGTAAGAGCGACCAGAACCTTTAATTGAGTCCATTTGTCCTGGTCACCCTTAGGAGGTATTAGGTAAAATCAGGATTGGGATTGCCAATTACTCCAAGACCAGTGGTGACTCCACCTACTAAATGCCCTAAGCCGGAGGTGAGAATTTCATGGTCCAAAAAGCCTTTCTGGTTTCTTTCTTTTTTCATCGGAATAGATGTTTTAAGGATTGAATTATATACTTGTTTAAATGAGAAACGCAGACAAAGTTTATTCTAGTTCGCAAGGTTGTTTTTTAGTGACGAATAGCTTGACCAACAAGGCATTTTCGTAGTCAACCAAAAAATGAAAAGCCCTGTCTGGCAAACCAAACAGGGCTTAAACGACGATCTTAGATATCTAAAGAGTTACGATCGAATTCAACCGAACCAAAAGGTATTTACTTTCCGCGGCGCCGTGCCATTTCTTTCTTCACCAAAGTGAATTCACGGCCGCTTTGCCCGGCTACCGAAGTGTTCTCTTCCGCTCTGCGGAATAGGTAAGGCATCACCTTTTTTACTGGGCCGTAGGGTACATATTTGGCTACGTTGAACCCAGCTTTGGCTAGCGGAAAGCTGATATGGTCGCTCATGCCATATAGTTGAGCAAAGAACACCCGTGGGTCCTGAGGTTCAATATTCGCTTTGTCCATCAACTCCGTGAGGTACAAGTTGCTCTTTTCGTTGTGGGAGCCGGCGCAGATATACATGTTGTTCAGGTGCTGGATACTGAACTCCAAAGCCCGGTTATAGTCAGCATCCGTAGCCCTCTTGTCTGGTTGAATAGGATCATCGTATCCCTGCTCTTGAGCCCGTTCCCGCTCTTTTTCCATGTAGGCTCCCCGCACCAATTTTGCTCCCAGGTAGTAGCCGCTTTGCTGAGCGCAGTCAAAGTCTTTCTTGAGATTCTCCAGGCTAGCTTTGGCGTAGAGCTGATACGTATTGTAGATCAGCGCCCGCTCCTTATTGAACTTGCTCATCATCCGGTTGGCCAGCATGTCGATGGGTTGCTGTAGCCAGGTTTCTTCCGCATCGATGAAGATGGGGACTCCCAGCTCAAATCCTCGTTGGCAGATCCGTTCCACCCGGTTTTGTACCCGCTCCCAGGCTGCCTTTTCGGCGTCGTTTAGGGGGCCTTTGGCCTGTACCTTTACCAGCAACTGCGTTGGGCCTAGTCCGGTCACTTTAAATACCGAAAAAGGTACATCAGGATTGTCTTGAGCGGCTTCTATAGTCCTGATGGTTTCTTCCATGGCCGCATCGTAGTTGGCCTCGTCCTCTTGACCTTCTACGCTGTAGTCCAGAATAGTCCCGATATGAAAATCGGCCAATTGCTTTACCGTAGGCTGGCTTTCCTGGATATCCTCCCCACCGCAGAAGTGTGCGTACAGAGTCTTTTTTACAATGCCTTTGATAGGTAAGCCCAGCTGAAATGCCAGTTTAACGGCACTGGTGCCAATTCTGACCATCCAGGGGCGGTTAATGAGTGCGAACAGAAAATAGGTTTGTCGCAATTCGGCATTCGATTGAGCCTCAAATGCCACCGAAGTATCCTCAAAGGATAATTTTGTTTTTACTTCCATCTACTTCTTGCTTGCCGTAAGGTGGATGATACGAAACCCTGGCGTTCGCCATTTTGTTAGCTTTGGCACAAAGATCGGCAAAGATACAATGAAAACGATTTCGATAGATGCTCCTTGGGCAAGTTCGCTGCCTCATCCCTGGATAATTGCCGGGCCATGCAGTGCAGAAACACCCGACCAGCTACGCACCACGGCCAAGGCTTTGGTGGCTCAAGGGATCACCACCTTGCGGGCCGGTATCTGGAAACCTCGTACCCGGCCAGGCTCATTTAGCGGAGTGGGTGCCCCTGCTTTGCAGTGGATCCAGGAGCTGAAGCAGGAGCTGGATGCCCAGTGGGCCATAGAGGTGGCTCATCCTGAGCATGTAGAGGCGGCCTTGAAGGCAGGGATCGATATCCTTTGGATTGGGGCGCGCAGTACGGTGAACCCTTTTACGGTACAGGAAATTGCCGATTCTCTGAAAGGAGTGAACATACCAGTGCTCGTGAAGAACCCCTTGAATCCGGACTTGTCCCTCTGGATAGGTGCCTTGGAACGTCTGGCGGGGGTAGGAATCTCGCAACTAGGGGCTATCCATCGGGGGTTCAGTGCTTTCCAGACGGGGCCTTACCGGAACCTGCCTGCCTGGCACCTGCCCATTGAGCTGAAGCGGCGCTTGCCAGACTTGCCTTTGCTTTGCGACCCCAGCCATATCGGTGGGGACCGCTCGCTCATCTTTCCGGTATCGCAAAAGGCGATGGACCTGAACTATGACGGGCTGATGATTGAAACGCATCCTGATCCGGATGCTGCCTGGAGCGACGCCAAACAGCAGGTGACTCCTGCGCGATTGCAGGAAATGGTTGGGGAGCTGCGGGTGCCTGCGCCTAGTAGCGACCAGTTAGACTATGTGGGGCACCTGGAGACCCTAAGGGAGCAGATAGACCATGCAGACCGGGATGTACTGGAGGCCCTGGCCCGGCGCATGGATCTCGTAAAAGAGGTAGGGGAGTACAAGCGCGAGAACAACGTGGCTATCCTACAGATGGATCGGTGGCAGGAGGTGTTTCGTACCCGACCAGAGTGGGCACGAATACTCAACTTAGACGCGGATTTTATTCGAGACCTCTATAACTTGGTGCACCAAGCTTCTATCAAACAACAAGAGGCTGTGGTCAATCAAACCCCATCCCCGGATGCTACCTGATTCGCTCGTTTTTACCGCCGATATTGCGGCGGAGCTGCGTAATTTTTTACAAGCCAATAACTACAGCAAGATCCTGTTGCTGTGCGATACCAATACAGAAGAACACTGCTACCCTCTGATCAAGGAGGTGATGCCGAAGGAGATTTCTATGCGGGTGGCCATTCCTCCCGGGGAGGAGCACAAACGGATAGAAACTGTAGTCAGTCTGTGGGACGGACTCACCAGGCAGCATTTTGATCGCAAGGCCCTTATGATCAACCTGGGGGGCGGTGTCATAGGCGATATGGGAGGCTTTGCCGCTGCTACTTATAAGCGGGGTATCGACTTCATCAATATTCCTACCACCCTCCTGGCGATGGTAGATGCCAGCGTGGGCGGCAAATTGGGAATCGATTTTGAGGGCTTCAAAAACCAAGTTGGGGTATTCCAAAACCCCACCCGGGTATTCATTGATCCGGTTTTCCTAAAAACCCTGCCTGAGCGGCAACTGCGGTCTGGCTACGCCGAAATACTGAAACACGGACTGATAGCCAATGCCTGGTACTGGGAGCGCCACATTGAGTCGCCCTGGCGGGAGCACCCCTGGGCCACCATCATTGAGCATTCGGTAGGCATTAAGCAAGGCGTAGTAACGGCGGACCCGTTCGAGAAGGGACTGAGAAAGATTTTGAATTTCGGCCACACCATCGGTCACGCCGTGGAAACTTATTTCCTAAAGGAAGGCCCCTTGCTGCTACATGGCGAAGCCATTGCGGTAGGGATGGTGGCCGAGGCGTTTCTTTCTACCAAGCTGACTGGCCTTCCCGAAGACCAGCGCGACGCCATTGCCCGCTATCTGGTAGACACTTTCGGCCACGTGGAGATTCCCGATAAGCTATTGGAAGAGGTGGTGGAGCTAGTAGGCCAGGATAAGAAAAATGAAGGCAACGTGGTGAATGCCAGCTTGCTCAAGACCATCGGTAACTGCACCTTCAACATCCCCGTATCTGGTGGCGACGTGATCGACTCGCTGTTCTATTACCGTACGTTGGGAGTGAAAGCGTAAATACTCGAAGTTGGAGATTCGAGGTTGGAAGTACGATTTTCTCTACTGATTAAGTTTCGATAAAATGGATATCACCTTCCGAACAGAAATTCAAGATGGAGACCTGGGCTGGATGGTGTATATGCATGGCAGGCACTACTCCTTTGGGGTTCCTTTCGAATGTTATGTGGCCGAAACTCTAGCAGCTTTTTTTAGAGAATTTGATCCTGAAAAAGAGCGGATATGGTTTGCTGAGGTAGAGGGTAAAGTGGTGGGTACCTTGGCCCTGAAAAACTCGGAGGGCTGGGCGCAGCTCCGGTATTTCTTAATTGACCCAGAATACCGCGGACGAGGCTTGGGAAGGCGATTGATGGACCGATGGATGCAGGCCATGAAGGCCATGGGGTATGACCGTGCTTTTCTCCTCACCACCGACGGTTTGGAAGCATCAGCCCATTTGTACGGCCGTTATGGCTTTGCACTTACCGGAACCAAGTCGACGGATTTCGGTGTGCCGGAACACCGATATGAAATGAAGGTGTGACAGTGACAGTGTGAGCGCGAGCGCGAGTAGGGAGTGAATAGAAGGGTCGGGGTAGGCTGGACGAGGTACGCATATTTCTCCTGCATGCGGCAACAAGCACGAGGGG
>JBCBHI010000458.1:0-4696 GCA_038525885.1 Bacteroidota bacterium | reverse complement strand
AAAACGACACTACGTACTTCAACTGGGACACCGGAACGTATTACAGATTTACCATGGAGGAGGGCAAGGTAACCCAAGTCCAGGTTTCCAACATTTTGGCCACTAAAGTGGATTAGCTGTTGTTTTGGGTCGGGAAGGGAGGGGGCGGCGGCGTCTCCTTCCTTCATTTTTCGGCACCAACATTTGCTAAGGCAAAAGGGCTTTTGCTCAAGGATTTATCCGGCAGAATGCCCAAATTAGGCCGGTAGGAAGTGCGCATATAGCCCTTTCTGCCGGCCTTTTTGTGTTAAAGGCTACCCTCATATTTGAACCTGGAAAAATGGACGATTCAAAAATTCTTGACCGCCCGGCAGTCTATGCAGCGCTGGAAGCTAAGTGCACCGAGATTGGTTTTACCATGCCCTCGGACGTATACGTGGGTACCCTGCTCAAGGCCCTCATAACTTCTAAACCTGGCGGGCGGTTCTTAGAATTGGGAACCGGCATCGGCTTATCGCTTGCCTGGATGATAGACGGGATGGACTCCGCCTCTCAACTCATCTCCCTAGACAACGACCCACAGCTTACGCAGATAGCCCAAGAGTTTTTCGGGCAGGAGGCCCAGCTGCAGCTGGTGTGTACCGATGGTAGCGAATGGATTACGCAGTATGCGGGAGCACCCTTCGATTTGATATTTGCAGATGCCTGGCCGGGCAAGTACAGCGAAATTGAGGAGACCCTGGCCCTGGTAAAGCCGGGGGGCTTCTACGTGATAGACGATATGACAGCCCAACCCAACTGGCCCGAGGGGCATCAGGAAAATGTAGACGGCCTGGTAACCTATTTGGAAAGCCGACCGGATTTTCATCTGAGCAAAATGAACTGGTCTACGGGGGTAATCATTGCTACCAAAAATGGATAATGAGCCTACTCCCGGAAGCAGAGGAATGGATAAGCGCATAGAATTCCAACGGCTAACAACGGTAGCTCTGGCAGACATCATGGAGCTGATGAACCACCCGCTCGTAAGGCGGCAAATGCCCCTGCTTCAAGGCTACTTTGGCGAGGCAGAGGCGAAGGCCTTTGTGGCCGCCAAGGAGGCGCTGTGGGCGGAGCATGGCTACGGTCCCTGGGCCTTTGTGGCCGAAGGGCAGTTTGCCGGCTGGGGTGGCGTACAGCCCGAAGGCCCTGAAGTGGACCTGGCTCTGGTGCTGCACCCAGACTATTGGGGTATGGGCAAAGCTCTCTATCAGGAAATCATCCGGCGGGCCTTTGGAGAAATGGGACATACCTCAGTAACGGTACTATTTCCTCCTAGCCGTACCCGCATCCAGGGGCTATTGCGACTGGGTTTTCAGGAAGATGCCGTCCATCAGATTGACCAGCAGCAGTTTATCAGGTATCGGTTGGTGAAGCAGGAGGGTGAAACTTAATCCTCATTGGCCCAAAAACAGAGTAGTCAGAAGCAGGCATTTTTCTAATGCTAAACCTGGCTCTATTTCAACCCAAACGCCCACCCACCCGGAAAAAAATGGAGCACCGAACCGAGTAGGAAATAGGGGAAAAGGTTCTCCAAATTCACCAACGGGCGGTCAAAAAAATGGAGATTCCCTATCTTGGCTTGGCAAGTAATACCCACGTCATTGATACCCATGATTCGAGCTGATTCTCTAAAAAAACTCACCGAAAAGGCAGTCCTGGAGGCCCTGGGCGAAACCATGGAAGCCGCTGGTTTCAAATACCTGAAGAGCAAACAGACGTTTAAACGTACGGTAGGCAACTTTGAGCATACCCTCGGTTTTGGCACCCCACACTCCCCCTTGCAATTCGATGAAGACAAGGATGAACTGAGCCTCAAGATCCAGCTGTACACCGCGCTACTGTCCCCTAAGTTTGACAAATGGGTAGAGAAAACTCTAGAGGAGAATTCCCGCTTTCGGCATCAGTTTCAAAGCAAAGCCTACGTGCAGGTACTCAACCCCGATCAGCTAACTAAGGAAGACTTTTTTACCCCTACCGAAAGCCAAAAATTCAAGCAATTGGTCAGTGCCTCACTGGCCGGGCCGGACACTTCAGAGCGGTCTCCATTGGGTCAAGTCAAAGAGGAAATACCCCCTTTGTTAGAAGCCCTAACAGCGGTTTCACAAGCTGAGGCTTTATTCGAAAGACGGCAGGAAGACTACTACCCCTACTTACAATTGTTGGTGTTTGAAGGGAAGACAGAACTGGCCCAAACCCGTTATCTGGAGGTGTTTGAGGAGGTGAAAGCGGAGACGGCCGAACTGCTCAAGACGAACCCAAAGGAGGCCACCGATTTGATTGTAGAGCTAGAAGATCTGGCAAATGAAATAAAGACGCTTTTCGGCCTGGAGGTAGAAGCTACCTTCCAACGAGAGCTGGCCACAAAACCTCTGCAAGGCCAGAAGGTACGGCTAGCGCCTGAGGTAGGCTACGTAGAGCAACTGCGTCTGGATGTTTCTATGGTCAAGGTGAATTCCTTCGCCATCAACGATGCGGGCGAGTGCCTCCTGCTGAGAGAGGCCGGCATGCTTACCAAGGTAGCCACGGACGGAGCTGTTCAGGAAATAGGAAAACTGCAATTCCCCAGCCAGTTCAGAAAAGACTCCTACACCTTTAAAGTCCAATGGCTGGAAGAAGCCCAATGCTTCGCTTGTAACAATTTTGTGGTTAACGAGTCCAATGAACTAATCGAACTCACCCTCGACCTGGCGGACAAAAAATTCAAGCCTGATTCCGTATACACAGCCATTACAGATTTCGCATTTGACCCAGCACCAGAGCAGTTTCATCTCCTGTTTTCGCCGGACCACAAGGTATCCTACCATGCAGTGTATGACCGCACAGGGACCCTGGTGAAGAATCAGCCTTTGGATCGCAAGGGTCTAAAAATCAACCTGCCACGGAAGGAACTCTTAGTCCAAGGCAATGGCAATTCGGTTGATGTACTCAGCTTTGACGGGGAGGTGCTGGGCAACTATCCCTATGGAAAGGGCAACCACCGCATTGCGTTATCACCCGATGGCAACCTCATGGCGCTGCATTTTTACGCGACCAAGTCGCAGCTCTATGATCTGGAAAAAGGTAAGAAGAATACCTTGTGGGCGCACCCTACTTTCCTGAAGGACTACAAGAACACCTTCTACCACGACATTCATCATAACTTTGGGATGACCTACGCGGAGTTCTCCCCTGATGGCCGGTATCTGGTGGGGGGAGCCGACCATGGAAAGTACGTATGTTGGGATACTCAGAAGTGGGAGCGAAGGGAGCTAATCCCATCTGAAGCGGCACGGAGCATTTTCCAGTGGTCTACCACTACGTTTCAGGAGGGTGGTTCAACCAAAAACTACTTCACGCCCTATACCGCCATGCTTGAAGAGCAAGAGCATTTCATCAACCGTGGTTATAAGTTGACCGAGATCAGTTACCTGAGCGAAGGGACCTTATGGGTGCTGCAAGTGAAGGATAATCTGCTGGTATGGAATACCGACGGCCAAAATGTGGGGTACGTCTATGGCATTGGCTACGTAGCTTTTTCTACGTCCCACTATTTGGCGGTTCTTCAAGGGAACGACTTGGTGATCATGCAGCGCCAAGAAGGTAGTACCGTAGACTTCGAAAGTTCCACTTTTAAAGAGAAGGAAGAAGTAGATTCTGGCATCAGGTACTGGTCAGCCGACACCCAGCAGGACCCACACGAGGAAATAGAAACCCAGGTAGCGCCGGCACCTTCGTCGGCACCCACAAAGGAAGCCGGTAACGAGCAGATGGCTCCTGTAGAAGTGCAAAAAGCAGAGGAGGCTTCTCCGAGAAAGAAGGGGCTGCTAGGAAAGCTGTTCTGACGATCTTAAGGAAGATTTGCGCGGGTTTAGCTCCGCCCTTTATATCTTCCGTCATCGCCTGATAGAAGCACCCAGGGAATGGTAGAAAAAATCACACCGAGGAAAAACGAGGTCATCTTCATCCTGAAGAATACCATGTTTCACCTGTTGGAAGGCACCGGCGGTGTAGAGATTGACTTCACCCCCTTGCACCAGTGGCAGGACAAACTCATATTCCTGGAGCGCGGACAGTACATCAAGTTTCTGTCCGATGATTTTACCGTCAGAAAAATCACTTTCGAGGATGAGACTATCCTACAGCATCAAGACTTCAGGGTTCTCTTCAAGCATTTAGTTTCTACGGGGTACATTCATTTTGATGAATGCACCGACTGCCAGAACTATCTGGAATCCTCCATTCTGAGCCAGCCGGGAATGATCCTGGATGTATCCGCCAGGCAGTGGTTTTGGCAAAACCCCTTTCAGGCCAAAAAGGAAGAATATCACCTCATATTTGATGTGAAAGAGGTCATAGACCGGGAGTTCAAAAACAACCTGGGCACCCAGGCGATTGTAGAGCTTCTGGGCGAGTACGACCTGAACCCCCAGCAGTTGATGACCGAGAAGTTGGGCATCACGATCAAGGCTATGCAATCCAGAAAGCTGCTGGCAGAGGCCAAAAAGGAAATCACCTTTACGGAGAAAAGCATGAAGGAAATTGCCTTCGAGTATGGCTTCAAGGACCCGGCCTATTTCAACCGTTTTTTCCGAAGCAAGACGGGGCTTACTCCATTGGGCTTCCGCGATCAACAGACCCACCGCCCGGAAGATTCTTTCATTGAGGATATATACGAGCTCTTTACAAAACACCACCA
>JBCBHI010000457.1:0-4697 GCA_038525885.1 Bacteroidota bacterium | reverse complement strand
GCACAAAAACATCTTTGATGTGCTCATGCCCGAGGGCGGCAAGAAGATCGTGCGGCAACGGTTCAAAGACTTCATTCGCCAAGGCCAGCTTTCTGGAGGCTTTGAGGCCTTTATGAAAACCAACCAGGGTGGGCTACTGCGGGTGAAATTCAGTACCATCATCCTGAACAATGCCCAGGAACAGGTTTCGGGTATGACCATCATCGGTGAAAACATCACCGAGAAAAAGAAAGTACGGGAAGCCCTCAACCGCACCACTACCCAGCTCAAACAGCTGTTTGACAATGCCAATGACCTGATAATGGCGTTCAGCCCTGACCGAACGCTGACGCTGGTGAACCAGGCCTGGCAGGAAAAACTAGAATACAACGAGGCAGAGAACAAACAGCTGCGGCTAGACCAGATCGTAGAACCCACCTACAAGGATATGTTTCTGCGGTATATCGACCGGATAAGCAAGGGCGAGCGGATAGACAAAATTGAGACCGTATTCTTATCCAAATCGGGCAAGCAGATTCACCTCTCGGGTAGTGTCAACTGTAGCTTTGAAGACGGAATGCCCTCTGAGTTTCGGGGCATTTTCCACGACATAACGGACCGGATTCGCGCCGAAAAGGCTCAGAACCTGTACTACAAAATCGCTAACCTGACGGTACAGTCAGATCATCTGCAAAGTCTTTTTCAGAACATCCATATGGAACTGAAGAAGATCATTCCGGTAGATAACTTTTACATCAGCCTGATGGAGGATGAAACCATCCGGTTTCCCTACTTCGTGGATGTAAACTATGGCGACACGTACATCCAGCAAGAAAGAAAGCTGGGCAAGGGCTTGACGGAATACGCGATGTACCAAAGCAAGCCCACTTTTATGGTGGAAGATGACATCGTGAAGCTGGCCGTACAGGAGAAGATATTACTACACGGCCCCTTGGCCAAGGTGTGGTTGGGGGTACCCATGCGGCTAGACAACCGCGTTACGGGGCTTATCTGTGTGCAGGACTACAATGACCCCAACACCTACTCTCTTAAAGACCTGGAGCTGCTGGATTTCATCAGTGGACAAATAGCCCTGGCCATTGAGCGGAAGCGGAATGAGGAAAAAATCATGACGCAGACGGCCCGTCTCAATGCCATTTTTGAGAGCTCTAGCCACCTCATATGGTCAGTGAACCGGAAAGGAGAGCACACCTCATACAATACCAATTATTCGGACTTCCTGGATAAGCAGTATCGGATAGAACCCATCTCCCCCACCCAAGCCAACGATGGGTTGGAGATTGTGAATAAACAGTACGAGGACTTTTGGGGAGAAAAGTTTGACAAGGTATTCGAAGGTGAGACGCTCAACTTTGAAATGCAGCTACCTTCTAATACTGGCGAAGAGCATTTCAAGGAGTTCTATCTGAACCCCATCTTCCAGAATGGAAAAATCACGGAGGTATCAGGCATTGGGCACGATATCACCGAGGAGAAGCTCTATCAGCTGAGGCTTAAGGAACGGGAAGAGACTTTTCGGAACATCTTTGAGTCCATTCAGGATATATACTTCCAGTGCGACCCCAACGGGACTATCACCATGCTGAGCCCATCCATTTTGGAACTGACGGGGTACGACCCAGAGGTAACGCTCAATAAGAACATAACCGACTACTACCTCTACAATAAGAAAACGAAGGACCTGATCCGACAACTGATTCGGAAGCGCCGGGTGCGGAACTTCGAGGCCACCATCATCCGAAAAGACGGGCAACTGATGCAGTGTATCTGTAATGTACGTCTGATCCTGAACCGCCAGCACGGCACCATCTCTATAGAAGGAGTAGCTCGTGACATTACGCAGCTAAAAAAGGTGAATGAGGACCTGGTGAAAGCGAAGGAAGTGGCCGAAAAATCGCTAAAGGTAAAAGAGCAGTTTTTGGCGAACATGAGCCATGAGATCCGTACCCCTATGAACGGGATCATCGGCATGATAGACCTGCTGGACAACACTAGTCTGAATGGGGAGCAAAAACGCTTTGTGGGCACCATCAAAAAGTCTTCGGAAACGCTCCTAAATATCCTCAACGACATCCTGGACCTATCCAAGATAGAGGCGGGTAAAATGAAGCTGAAGAAGACCGGATGCAGGCTCAGCAAGACCATAGAAAAGCTACACGCCCTATTTGAGCAGAATGCGGTGAACAAGGACATCGCGTTAAAATATCACCTGATGGGCGATCTGCCGGAGTTTGTGAGCATCGACGAGACGCGGTTCTTGCAGGTATGCTCCAACTTGCTTTCCAACGCTATCAAGTTTACCGAATCCGGGGGTACAGTAGACATCAGTTTGCAGGTGAAGGAAAAACGCTCGGAGAATAAGTACCTGATAGAGGCTAAGGTGAAGGATTCCGGCATCGGCATTAGCCAGGATGATATGAAGAAGCTCTTCGGCACCTTCAATCAGCTAGACACCTCCTCTACCAAAAGCTACGGAGGCACCGGGCTAGGCCTGGCTATATCGCGGCAGCTTTGCAAACTGATGGGTGGCGACATAGGCGTTTGGTCTGCCCCCGGGCTGGGTAGTACGTTCTGGTTTACGGCCGTGATGGACGAAGTGGACGAGGAAATGGTGCTGGAGAAAGAACGGGCCGAACGGGCACTCAATTTGGAGGGCTACCGCTTCCCCGACGAGGAGCGGCCAAAAATCCTGCTTACTGATGACAACGCCATCAACCGCATGGTGGCGGGCGAGATTCTGAATAAGGCCAACTGCAAAACCAATTTTGCCAGCAGCGGCAAGGAGGCTATCGAGAAGATAAAACGGGAACGTTTTGACCTGATATTTATGGACATCCAAATGCCGGAAATGGACGGGGTAGAAACCACCCGAAATCTTCGGAAGTTGGAAGACCTGGAACTTGCGCCCATCGTGGCCATGACGGCCTATTCTATGAAAGAAGACCGGGAGCGGTTCCTGGAGGCGGGTATGGACGACTATTTGCCCAAACCCATCAAGGCAAACATGCTCATCCGCAAGGTAATAGAATACGCGCGTCCGCAGGACCTCAACATTACCCCGGAAGAGATAGAAGCCAAAATAGCGGAAGATTTGGCCGCAGCCCCAGAGGCGGAAAAACCTATAGTAGTAGCGCCACCTTCTATACGCCAAGAGGCTGACTCTGAACCCATTGTGGATGCTGAAGTAATTGGTCAGTTAGGCAAATATGGGGGCAATGATTTGATTAAGATGACCTTGGATGAGTTTGCACAGGAAGCGGAAGGGTTCCTAAAGGAAATGGACGAGGCGCTTTCTCAAAAAGACTACCAGGATATTTTAGGTAAATTGCACACATTGAAGGGAAATGCGGGTACCTTAGGGGTACAGCGGGTAGCCACAGCGGCAAAGGATACCGAAGCTAAACTGAAGGCATCGCCGGAGGTAGGATATCCTGAGTTGAGCAGAGACTTAAAATGGCTCCGAGAAAAACACCATGAATTCAAAAATAACTATCTTTCGTTTTTAAATCTCTAGACCATATGGCCGACAAGAAAAACGTCTTAGTAGCTGAGGATAGCTCAGTGATCCAAAACCTGACCCGGAAGATTCTCGAAATTCAGAACTATACTATACACGCTGCCAAGGACGGGAAAAAAGTCTTGGAAAAGCTGAAATCCGATGACTTCGATATCATCTTGATGGACATCAACATGCCCCTGATGGACGGTATGGAATGTGCTAAGGAAATTCGCGGTATGGACGATCCTAAGAAATCGCAGATTCCTATCATCGCTATTTCTGGCAATGCCAAAAACTACACCGAGGACGACTTCAAAGCTGTAGGAATCAATGAGTTCCTGCCCAAGCCACTAGATTTCGATAATCTGGTAGACGTAGTGAAGAAATACACCAAGTGATCTGTCGCGAATGGAGGTAAAGTACACCAAACACTTTCTCAATAAAATGGAGGAGATTTTTGCAGAGTCGGATTACGTACTGCGGTACGAGAAAGGAAAATTTAAGTCTGGTTACTGCCTGCTTCGAGACACCAAAATTGCGATTGTCAATAAATTTTATCCACTAGATGGCCGAATCAATGCACTGGTGGAGATAGTGAAATCGGTGGACCTGAGCACCGATCGGATGTCTGATAAGTCGCGAAAGCTTTATCAGGAACTGAAACCAAGCGAAACCACGGCCACTTGACTGTCACCTTCTTAGGCACGGGCACCTCACAAGGGGTGCCCGTCATTGCTTGTAACTGTCCGGTTTGCTCCTCGCTCGATCCTCACGACAAGCGCTTACGCACCAGCATCATGCTGGAAACCCAAGGCAAAACTTTCGTGATCGATACCGGGCCGGATTTCCGGCAGCAAATGCTTCGGCATCACGTGCAAAAGCTGGATGCCGTTTTGTTTACGCACGAGCATAAGGACCACACCGCCGGCCTAGATGATATTCGCTCCTTCAATTTCAAGCAAAAAAAGGACATGCCCGTGTACGCCCATCCGCGGGTGCAAGAAAGCCTGAAACGGGAGTTTGCCTACATCTTTGCCGCGGTAAAATACCCAGGGATACCCCAAGTAGAGCTGCATGACCTTCAAAACGAGCCCCTTACGGTAGAGGGAGTGGATTTCATCCCCATAGAGGTCATGCACTACAAATTACCGGTATTAGGTTTTCGTGTGGGCGACTTCACGTACATTACCGATGCTAC
>JBCBHI010000456.1:0-4709 GCA_038525885.1 Bacteroidota bacterium | reverse complement strand
AGTGGCATCTACGAAAACGTATCTGGCCGCGAACTCCTGGAACAAGTCACCTCCCAGTTGGGCGAAGCCCTCACCGTTACCCCCAATGACGTACTCCTCCTAAAATAAAGCCTACCATGCACACACCATTCATCCTACTGCTCTTGGGGAGTGTACTACTCGCCACCCCACTACAGGCCCAGTGCGACTACCAGTTTAGCCAGGCCCAGCAGGCAGCCTACGAGGGCGATTTCGAGTTTCTGAAGAACTTCCGGGTGTCCAACCGGCCCCGGTCCAACGGCAAGCCCTCCACCGTCACCTACTCCTACATCATGACCGCCGGGGCCCGCTACCAGCTGCAGCTAGACACCCAGGGCGGCGTGCCCAGCGACTGGGTACTAGAGGTCTATCCCCAAACCGGAGAGTACCCCATCACCTTACAGTCCGTAGAAACCAACCAAGGGCAGCGGTTCGAGTTTGACTGTGAGCAGACCGGAGTTTTCTATCTGGAACTAACCGCCAGCAAGGCCGATGTGGGTTGCGCCAACTTGCAGCTGCGCTACCAAGAGGGCATCCCAGAGCTAGACCATTGCAAACGGGATTTTGCCGGGCTCCAAACCCAGGCCACCCCCCAAGGCGAGCTGGACTACCTCAAAACCATCCAGATCCGCAGCACCCAGGACTCCGTAGGGCGTCCCTTCCACGCCCACTACACCTACATGCTCAAAAAAGGCGATTACTATGAGTTTCAGATGGAAAACGACCCCATGCTGGGCACCGAATTCCAGTTCACCCTCATGGACTACAACCAACAGCCCATCAAGCTCAGAAAAGTAGAAACCGAAACCGGGGCCACCTACCAGTTCCTGAGCCCCGCCACCGGCGTCTTCTATCTCCGGTTTGACAACGAACTCGGCGAAGCCGGATGTGCCGCCATGCACCTACACGTCGTCCCCCTCAAGGAGGAAAGCTCATCCAGCCCCCAGGGCCGCTGGCGCTAAGGCATTGGTAACCAAACAATAAGGTGGGCGTGCCCCTGCACCCTCCGTTCCAGCCCCTACCGGGGCTACCCTCCGGGCTTCGGGTCGCGCTTTCCGCTGCTACTCCTCGCTCCCCTTCCGCAAGCTCCAGGCTCGCTGCGGGGTATCCGCTGCAATCGCTCACGCGAAATACAACTACCACAATCGCCTAGCCGTTGTTGTCATTCGGGATTCCGATGTTTAAGCGAAGGCTACGCGCCCCACACCATCGCCGTTGTTGGTGTTTAAGCGCAGCGACACCAACAACTACCTCACCCCCTCCTTCCTAACCACCCCTGTCATCCTGAAGGCAACGCCGAAGGAACTCGGTAGTGCCTGCGATAAAAGCTGCATTGAAGGAAACCACCCACTCCACAGCCATTAGCACCAGGAACGCCACAAGAATCACCGCAAAGTAATTGGCTAATAGTTAGGATGTTAGCTGTAGCCACCGAGGTTCCTCGCTGCGCTTCGGAATGACTTGTAGAGTGAAAGTCCGCAGTATTGCCTGCCTTCGCACTCGCCGTAGTTGCCGTTCGGGGTTCCGATGTTTAAACGCAGGCTACGCGCCCCCCCGGCGACACCAACAACCTTGCACAATAGACCTGCCTTAGAAACGCTACAGGAATCACCCTAAAGTAAACAGCTAATAATTAGGAGGTTAGAAGTAGCCACCAGGGTTCCTCGCTACGCTTCGGAATGACTTGTAGGGTGAGGGCTCGCCGTAGATAGTATTTTAAGCCCTGCATGGCTCGCAACTACCACAAAACACAGTAGCCCAACCACTAAAAAATCTGTTGAAAAAGTTTTAGCATTGAACCCAGAAACCATTCATGTTTGCCACGGTGGACAACTCAACGTAGACCAGGTTCACCGGATGGTAAAAGAATATAACTGGCAACCCAAAGGAAAAGCCCAAAGCTAACGGACCATGGATGCATCCCTCAAAAACCGGAAAGGCCCCAGAAAAGTGGAGGACCTTTCCCCCGAGGTACTGGAACTACTCAATAGCGGTGTGCTAGAGACAGTCAACCTGACCGAGTGGTTGGCCATCGATCAGGCCCAACTTGTAAAAAACACCTTCCCCGCACTCGGGTTGGCTCAAGCCACCGTGGATTCGATTGCCGAAGAAATCACCGCTCAGAAGAAACCCACCGCCATGAATAGCACCAAGGTAGTGGGCTCCGCCCTGCATAACCTGTACCCTACCCAGGAAGCCTATCAGGACATCTTTGAGAAACTGAGCGCCCACGCCGCTGATGCCCTTAGGTGCTACGCTCCGTACCTCATCGCCCAGGATAGCCGGCTGACCGTTGAGCAGAAGCTAGACCGGGTGAAAAAGCTCGTCGCGGATCATCACTTTGGGGTGAGAGAAGTAGTATGGATGGCCTTGCGCCCCTCCCTGGAGGAGTCCCTAGAGCCCTCCATCCGGTTCTTATCCACTTGGACCGCCGATGCGAACGAGAACGTAAGGCGATTCACCACCGAAGCCACCCGCCCCAGAGGGGTCTGGTGCAAGCACATTCACGCTCTCGTGGACGAGCCCGAGTTTGCCCTGCCCCTCTTAGAACCACTCAAATCTGATCCGGCCAAGTACGTGCAGGACAGTGTAGGCAATTGGCTCAACGACGCTAGCAAATCCAGGCCGGATTTCGTTACCCAGCTGTGCGAAAAGTGGGAGCAGGAATCCCCAACTGCCGAAACCAAGAAGATCATAAAAAAGGCCCGGAGGACGATAGATAAGAAATAACAGCCTCTGGCCTGTGCTTTCACTTTAAGCCCCAAGAACTATTGGATCAGATACGGGAAAACTTCGAACAGCATGTTACCATGACGGACGCCGATTGGGAGCTGTTTTCATCCAAACTGGTCCGAAAACAGTTCCCAAAAAAGGCCGTCATTCTCAAGGCAGGGCAGACCGAAAACTACCTCTCGTTCATTGAAAAAGGAATCGTACGGCTGTACATCCCCAAAGAAGAAAACGACCTCACCTTCGGGTTCTGCTTTGAAAAGCAATTCATCAGCGCCTACGATTCCTTTTTGCTACGGCAACCCTGCCCCTACCAGCTACAAGCCTTGGCAGAGACAACCCTCTGGCAAATCTCCTACCCTGACCTACAGGAGGTATATGCCAAAACCGAAACGGGAAACACGATAGGCCGCATTGCCGCCGAAAACCAGTTTCTGATCAAATCAGAAAGGGAGCTGTCCCTTTTGAATGAGTCTGCCGAAACCCGGTATGTCTCCCTCTTCAAAAGACGCCCCAATTTGATCAAGGAAATACCCCTCAAGTACATCGCCTCCTATATTGGCATCACCCCACAAGCCCTTAGCAGGATCAGGAAACGGATTTCTTAACCCAGGTTCATTGTCTGCCTATGGCCCCAGAGGGACCTTTGTAGAAAAAAAACAATGAAACCTCTGTTCGTATTACTTACCGCTACCCTATTAGCGCTCATCGTCCTCAAAATCCTGAAAGGAGACTTCCAATTTGCCCTCGCCGCCAGAATAGGAATGTCTACCATGTTGATGTTTACCGCCCTGGGGCATTTCCTGTTTCCAGAAGGCATGGCCTTGATGATCCCCTCCTTTATCCCCTACCGGCTAGAACTAGTCTATATCACAGGTGTGCTGGAAATCCTGGGCGCCATTGGGTTACACGTCACCCAATTCAGTGTTCTGGCCGCCTGGTGCCTCATCGTGTTCTTCCTGTCCATAGTCCCCGTCAACATCAAAGCCTCTATGGACCACCTCAACTACCAAACCGCCACCTATGACGGACCGGGTCTCGCCTACCTTTGGTTCAGAATCCCCCTCCAGGTCCTGTTCATCGCCTGGGTCTATTTTTCTACCATTCGGAAATTCTAGAGGGGGGGAAAGCCCCACCCCAACGTATCGCGGTGGGACGACTCGACGTCGTCTTACCGCTGAATAGCAAGTTGGATGGTTTTGAGGTACTTCAAGTGGTAAGACCACTTTAAGTGGTCCCACCACGAGTAGATACAGCCAGGATGAAGGAAGGCTTGGTTTTCATTCTTGAAAAAATGCTTAAAAGTGATGAGATTGATCCATGCAGTTCTTAGACGGTGGTCTCTATCACTTTTATAACCGGGGTAATAACCAAAAACCAACCTTTTTTGAACCTCGAAATTACCTCTACTTCTTAAATAAGGTTCGGCAAGAAATTACTCCCTATGCGGATGTTTTGGCCTATTGCCTAATGCCCAATCATTTCCACTTTCTTCTTTGTCCCAAAAATGGTTCGGATCAAGAGCGACATCCTCTGATTCGAAAGCTTGCTAACCTAATGAGCAGTTACACGAGGGCCATTAATAAAGAACAAGGGAAAAGTGGATCTCTCTTTCAGCAGAATGCTAAGGCGAGAAGACTGGATGATGTATCCGCTTACGGATTACGATGCTTCTATTATATCCATCGGAATCCTATGGATGCCAAGTTGGAAACCGAACTTGGAGAATGGCCCTACAGTTCGCTACCAGACTACCTTGGATTGAGAAATGGGACTTTGCCAAATCAAAAACTGGCCCTTGAGTTTTTAGATATCCCCAAGGATGTCTCCCGGCTAATATCTGAGCTATTGCATTACCGATCGGCTGATAACAGTGATTTTTTCGAGTGGGATTAAGCATCCCCATCACAGCTTATCGCGGTGGGACGACTCGACGTCGTCTTACCGCTGAATGATACGTT
>JBCBHI010000455.1:0-4715 GCA_038525885.1 Bacteroidota bacterium | reverse complement strand
CAACCGTGGATTTAGTATCATCAAAAACCAGGAAGTAATTCATACCGAGGAAACCCTGTCGGTCGCAGAGTACAGGGCTACCCGGTCGCGGTTTCATTCCCTTTCCCAACAGCAAAACACCGAGGTATGGAGTATAGCGGGAGGGGCCATGGGGCTAGGGCGAATGGATCGACAAGGAACCATACAGTGGAACCGGGAAGGCAGGAACAAGGATGTACTGGGAGTGGCTCACCTTGGTGACACCTTACTGACTTTGGATAACAAGCACCTGTGGTACTATATCGGCGAAAGCGTAGTAAAGGAGGTAACCCTGGAGGGATTCTTCCGGCAGGTAAAGGTACTATCAGACGGAAGGGTGGTTCTGTTAGGGAATGAGGGACTCCTTGAAATAATGGGGGATTCCGTGTACATGCATTATTATCAAAACTCACCCGCGTATTCCAATTTCTATGACCTGGAGGTTATCGATGGCAGGATATACCTGGGGTCTGACCGGGGATTGCTAGAGTGGTCTGGCGACTCCCTTTTCCAATCTCAAACGTACCGTTTCCCAGAACAGAGACCCATTTATGACATACTGTTTACCTCCACCAATCAACTTTGGCTGGGGACCAATGACGGGGTGTACATTCTTCAACAAGGGCGGCCCTCTCGGCATTATTCCTTCGAAGACGGCCTGGCAGGAACGGAAGTAAACCGGAATTCTTTAATGGAGGGGCATAATGGGCACATATGGATAGGAACAAATCAGGGCATTTCGGAATACATTCCCGATTATGACCTTGACCTTTCCTTAATTCCCCGTACTTCTATTGTTTCCATTGAAGCAAGTAGGACCTCCTTGCCTACACAAGAAGACCTGGTATTGGATCCCGAGCAGAACACACTGGCTTTTCGCTTCCGGGGCCTCTCCTTTTACAACGAAACTCAGATCAATTACCGGATCCGCTTGCACGGATTTGACACCACATGGGTCCCTTTAAAAAACTCAGCCACGGACATTACCTACACCAACTTGCCTACGGGGGTTAGTTATCAACTAGAAGTACAATCCCGATTAGGAATGGGAGTTTGGAGTGCGTCTGCTAAGTCCGGTTCTATATATATCCAACAGCCCTTTACCTCTTCCGTACTGTTTACAGTCCTGATGATTGTGCTGGCGGTAGCCATTGGGGGACTTCTCCGTTTTCTGTATGGCAGAGAAATGAACCGCAGATGGCTAACCAAAGAAGTAGCGATAAAAACTCAGGAAATTGCCCAAAGCGAGGAGGAGCTTCGCGCCCAAAATGAGAACCTACTCAAAATCAATAAGGAGCTTGATCGGTTCGTCTATAGCGCCTCACATGACCTATCCGCTCCTCTTAAAAGCATCCGGGGCCTGTTGCACATTGCCAAGCTAGACAAACAAGCCGGACAACTACAACAGGATCAATACTTGGCCATGATTGATAAGAGTGTCAATCAGCTAGAGAAGTTCATTGGAGAGCTCATTGATTTCTCACGGAATAGTCGCCTGGAACCCAAATTTGTATCGGTGAGCCTGTCGGAGTTAGTCCCACAACTACTAGAGAACCTGCAGTTCATGGACCATTTCCACCGGGTCAAGTTCTCTTTCGCTTGGGGCGAAGGAGCTGACCACATCATGGCGGATGAGTTCCGGCTAAAGGTGATTTTGAATAACCTCCTTACCAATGCTGTCAAATTTCAACGCCTGGACCGTGATGAAGTATGGGTAAAGTTGGGCAGTCGGAAAACCAGTAAGGGATGGGAAATATGGGTAGAGGACAACGGGCAAGGTATTGAGGAAGACATGCAGCCTAAAATTTTTGACATGTTCTTCCGGGCCAATGAGGCTGCTTCCGGTTCAGGTTTGGGATTGTACATTGCTCATGAAGCGGTACAGCGCATGGGGGGCACCATCTCACTTTCTTCTATACCCAGGCAAGGCGCTACTTTCCTGGTATTTATTCCTTTCACGTAGCAGATCTATCCAAAAAAATGTGTCCAATATCTCTTTGCGCATAAGAGAGGGGTTCACTAAGCTGGTATAAAAAACCGGGCAATTCCAGAAATCCCCTTCACATATTATTAATTCACCAATTAGACTATCTTTGGCCCTGCACTGAGACTCACATTAGAATAGTACACCACACCCATGCTTTCTACGCTTATTTCTGCGCTCATTTGGGACCCGAATAAGGAAATTTTCAGAATCGGATTCCTCAACGATCACCCCATTGTTTGGTACGGCTTGTTGTTTGCCTCAGGCTTCGTGATTGGGCAGCAAATCATGTTTTATATCTACCGCAAGGAAGGGCTTCCCTCCCGGGATATCGAACGAATGACCGTGTATATGGTAGTGGCCACGGTCATTGGTGCACGACTAGGCCATTGTCTCTTTTACGATCCAGATTTCTACCTCTCCAACCCTATCGAAATTCTTAAGATTTGGAAAGGTGGGTTGGCTTCTCATGGGGGAGCTATAGGCATTCTGATTGCCCTGTGGTTATACGTACGCTCTAGCAAGACCAAAGACCAAAGCATCCTTTTCGTGCTGGACAGGATTGTGATTGTGGTGGCGTTGGGTGGTGCCTGTATTCGGATGGGCAACTTTGTAAATAACGAGATGATTGGCATTGAGACCCATTCCAATGCTGGAATAGTATTCCTGACCAAAGCTGAGGACGTCTTTGAAGGATATAACATCGTAGAAAAAGCGGAGGCTAGTCACGGTGAAGGTGAAGCTATCGCCCCGGGGCGGGTTCCTGTTTCATTCACGGTGGAGTTCAAACGCCAGGTAGACGAAGCAACGGTACAGTCCACTATGGGTAGTATTGAGAACCGTCTGAAAGCTTGGGAAAGTGATAGCACGGCTAACGTTTACTTGCCCAGCAACATGCCGATGGAATACTCTCTTGACCAAAAGAACAATGTGTACACGGCTACCTTATCCGCCATCGGAATTGTACGGCACCCGGCCCAGCTATACGAGGCCTTGTACTGCATCCTGCTATTTGTAGGATTATTAGCCTTGTGGGCTAAGCGAAGGCACAAGCTTCGTGAGGGTATTCTTTTTGGGCTTTTCCTCATCATCCTATTTACCCTCAGAATTTTTGATGAGTTCCTCAAAATTAATCAGGAATCGTGGGAGAATGACGTGGTTCTGAATGCAGGGCAATTCTTGAGTATTCCACTCATCCTATTGGGTGTCGGGGTACTAGTCTATGTGTTTAGGAAACCCACCCCATACAACAAGGACAGAATAGCTGAGGGAACCTCGGCTTCATAAGCCATAGCCTGGAACGGCTCAAAAATAAAGCCCCGCATTCCTACTACAGAATGCGGGGCTTTTTCATGCACGGTGACTAATCCTTACCATGAGATTACGTACGTGCTTTTATCGTCATCTTCAATCTCGCGGCTAGGTTGAGAATCATCTAGCTCTACTTCTACTTTCTCGCTGTTTTCAGGCTTAAACCGACGGGCAAAACCAGTGATCAACCCCTGATCAAACACTCCAGGATAGGGGTTGAAAGCCTCAACAATGGCTTCTCGCTCCTCGGTATCGAACTTAGTCACCTTGTAGTACCCAATGTTTTCTCCTACATGACTCATCTTGTAGGCCTCATTGATGGCATGCAATACTTTCTCCAGAGAATCAATTTGAGGAGGTAGAGGAACCATTTCTGGGATAGCTTTCCCCATGCTAAATAGGGTCTTCTCCCCTACCAGGTCATAAATTTCCTCATACATGTCTAGCTCAACTTGCCAAGGGATCATCGCAGTAGGGTCGTCCAGAATTAACCCGGCATCTTCCGCAATTTCAATAATCTTGGTTTTGAAGGTATCCGAAAGTCCCCCTACCAGAGCCATCAGACCACCCACTTGAACTTTGACCGTTTCGTCGAATGCTACAAATTGAGCCATGCGCTTATTTGATTAGAATTTTAGACTGCAAAATTACGATTTTCCAGACATTGAAAACATCCGTCTGCAGAGAAATCAAATAAACTTAATCCAAACAAGCTTTACACCGAGTCCCAAGTGATGACGTAGGTACTTTTAAATCCTTCACCGTTTTCCCGGCAAGGCTTAGACGGATCTGTCTGAATTTCAAGATTGAAATAGGTAGGTTTCTTGTACCGGCGAGCGAAGGTGTAAATAAGACCACTGTCAAAGGGCCCGGGATACGGATTGAAAGCTTCCAAGACCGCTTTTCCTGCCGACTCACTGTAGGAGAGCAAACGATAGTGCCCAATGCGCTCGCCCATGTGGGTAGCACGGTAGGCCAGATTGATGCCGACCCGTAGTAGTTCCTCCATGCTACGAATGGAGGGGGGCAAGGCAATCTCCTCCCCTACCTTTCGTCCCATATAGTGAAGAGTAGACGGGCCCACCAGTTTGGCTATTTCAGAATATATATCAAGTTCTATTTCCCAGTCCAATTCTGGGCCGTAATTCGAAAAATCCACCCCTTTGTCCTTACATATCTGACGCATATAATCCTGAAAGTCAAAAGAAACGGCTTTCAATAAAGCGATTAAGGCTCCGGTCTTTACCCGGCCTTGCATGTCAAAGGGGTTGTTTAGCGCCATATCGAAATAATCAAATTAATTCTTTCGATAATATACAAATTTTGTCCCTCGAACTCATTCAAAGAGAATTATTTTTCAATGCATATGGTCTAATGATTAGGGGTCACTCTAAAACCTGGT
>JBCBHI010000454.1:0-4721 GCA_038525885.1 Bacteroidota bacterium | reverse complement strand
GTACGCGATTGGAAAGCCCTATGTAGGTGTACCCTTGATCATCAAAGTTGGGTAGCCAGGTCGTGTTGTTCATATCCACCACCTTCCAGGTAGTCCAGGGGCCTTGGTGGTATAGTTGCACGCCCGCCAGAGTCCCCCCATTGAAAGACCATTGGTTGTGGCTGGTATAGTCCAGCGTGAACTTCTTCGCTTTGGGAGCCACCGGGGTGGTGGGTTGTGGCTCCAGGCAGATGATGCTTTGGAAGCTGGGGCCCAGGGCCTTGTTTAGGTCGTCTATTTTGGTGTTTAGCGTGTCGGTTTGCGCTGATATCTTAGCTTGCAATGAGGTATCCACGCTATCTATCAAGTCCGATATTTCCTTTTTGAGATTAGTAGCGTCCAGGGAGAAGTTGGCATTCGTAACCGTAGTCTTTAGAGTAGCCAGGCTAGCCTTAGCCGCATCTATTTGATTCGTAGTAGTGTCCGTAGGGATGGTAAGGCCGTCCAGCTTGGTATAGATGCTTTCTACCTCCGTCATCAGGTTGGCGTAGGCCGCCTCCAAGGCATCCAACACCTGTTGTTTGTTGGTAGGATCAGGCGGAGCCCCTTCCTCAGGATTGTCCAGATCGTTGATGGCGGTTTTGACCGCCGCCGGAAACGAATTGTATACGTCAAGCGCCCAGGCATTTTGGTTGCTTTTGAGGGTGTCAATTTGTGTTTTGATTTCGCCTTTGGCCGTTTCAAAATCAGCCACAAATTCCGTGTACTGGCTTATGCTGATAGCGTTTATCTTCCCTTCCAGGTCCGTGATATCTGCCAGAATATCCGATTTG
This sequence comes from Bacteroidota bacterium, assembly GCA_038525885.1. GTDB lineage: Bacteria > Bacteroidota > Bacteroidia > Cytophagales > Cyclobacteriaceae > DMST01. Next base: position 3,909 of record JBCBHI010000454.1, on the reverse strand, counting down.
ATAGTAGCCAGCCGGGTGTTTTCGGTACTGATGAACGTATCAATTTTGCTAGCTATGCTTGTGTTGAGCCCCTGTAGGTCTTTCATCTTTGGGTTATCTCCGGTGGTCCAGAGATCCGTGATAGACGTTACGGCCGTCTTCATGTCCGTAATGATGCCCGTGACCGAACCCGAGGAGATGCTCTTGGAAGAGGACTTGAGCAGATTGTCGAAAGAGCAAATGGTAGCCGCCTGATTGTTTTTGGCCGCAAACATGGTCCGGGCCGTGTTGGTATTGGTCACCTCATTCACCACCCGGGGGTAGTCTTCCTTCCCAAAGCCCTGTACCGGGTTGGCTAGGGTTAGGCGCATATATCCTTGTACTGCACCGGGCTTGTATTCGGTTACCTCTCCCAGGTTGGGATTGTAGGCGTTTTTGCCCGATAGGTCAACGGAGAAGGACCAGGGGTCAGCAGATAAGGCTACCTCATTATCGTAGACAGACTCCGCCGAGTCGGGAGAGAGTGGTCCCTCCGTCGATCGTACATTGTTTACCCCTACGGTTATCGGGACATTGCCAATTCCGTTGGTGAATAGTTCGGTATAGGTACCGGTGGTAGCGGAGGCATCGGTGCTGGTTAGGTTCAGGCTGTTAGACCAGGTTCCGTCTTCCAACACCTCGGATTGCGCCTGAAACACCTGATTGACATAAAAAGGTGCCTTTTGCTTCTCTTCCTTTTCCCCCGGGGCTTGCACCATCAGGGGGTGCAGGTTGTAGGATAGGTAATACCGGAAGTAGCTTCTGCTCAAAGGGAGTTCATCCCAGGTTATTTCCATGACTACGTTTTGCAGTGGCTTGCAGAACAGCTCCTTGCCTCCCAGATACCAGTGGCTACCTTGTATGGGTTGAGCGCCAAAGGGTAGGAAGGGTTTGGTAGGGTCTACCGCACCGTCATCGTTTTGCATCACGAAGTCCTGAAAATCCTGGGCGTTGCTATCGATGACTAGCTTCGTGAGCTTGAGCTGCCGAAAAAGCGGATAGAACCGTTGCCCGTAGCTTTCGTCATCGCTAGCCTTAGGCTCGGTCAGCTGCATACGTATAACAGGCCATTGGCCGTCATACCCAGGGCCATGCACTTCCGCATTGTAGGCGGCCGTAGCCGGGTAGTCAATGTCCAAGGCAAAGCACAAAGTGAAGGAGATACCCTTGTTGTTTGCATCCAGGGTTACTATTGTACCTAGGTCATCACCCGGATAGTCACCAAATGGCAAAGGGATCCATCCTTCTGCGGTAGTAATATCTATTTGGAAAAGATCCTTCAGCGAGGCAGCCTGTAGTTTGCTGGTAGAGGGCAAATCGGTGCCGTCTGGCTTCTCCAGGGTGAGAATGATCCGCAAAGCCCTTTTGCCACTGGTGAGTAGAAGATCCGGGGCAGCCACGGACCAGCCCAAGGTAGTGATGGTTTCCGTGAGGGGCCCCTGCTGGTCATCGCCAAGCGGCTGCCCAAAGGTGGGCCAGTAGCCTACCGGTAGTGCGGCGGGTTTGGCCACCTCGCCCACGGTAATGTCCACCAGGCGTTCGTCAGAATCCTCCTCAGGCAGCAGGGTGAGCGTGCGCAATGCATTGACTGCGGTGGGCAGGGTGACCAGCTTTTGCTCCGAAGTATATTCCTTCAGAGTGATGCCGTCATCCAGTACCCCGGCCTGAAAAGCCGTGCCTTTGGGCACCGTGTAGGGGGGCAGTTCGTCCTTTAGCTTGAAGGTAAGCCAGGTCCAGTCCGGGGTAGCCGGGCGGGGTTCCATCCCCAGGATGTCCCGGTAGTAGAAGTTAAGGTGCTTCTTGGTAGCCTGGTTTAGGATGCCTTGTTGCTCTTGCAGGGTACGGAAGAAGCTGAGCATCAGCCCCGTTTGTGGGGGTATGTCCTGGCGTTCCAGCAGATCGGCGTAGTACTTGTCTGCTGCCCCTATGATGAGGTCCTGCACATGAAATAGCTGCTGCATGTCCAGCGCAGTTTCTACCATCCAAGCCTGCTGGGCAGGAGTAATGTCTTCCGACAGTCCGTCTGCGCCGGGTTCGGTGTTGAGGTTGCCAAAGATGGGGTTGGTGCTTACCAGAGGAAAGGGGTTGAAATTCCACAGGCTGGACAAGGCGTTGGTTTTGGTAAGCATCCGGTTTTGGAAGTCCGGGATGCTCTCCACCAGCGTATAGTATCGGTTGTACACTGCCTGCCAGGCAGGGCCTGCTTTTTCCTGAATGGTAGCCTCCAGGTAGGTAGTAAAGGTATTGCGGAAGTATAGCCGCTCACTGTACAGTTGCCAGCGGTTGATCTGCAGGGCTATTTCCAGTCCGGTTTCGAAATAGTACTGGAAGAAGAGCTTCCGCATGCTGGCCGTATGCCGGCTCTCGATGGCCTTTTGGAAATCCAGCGCCCGGGAGTAAAGCACGGAGGTATCGGTGATCTTGATGGCCGAGGTGAGGAAAAGCGGCTCGGCCATCAGAAATTGACCCCAGGTACCCTCTGGTTTGTCCTTTACGTTGTAGAACGAGAAGGCCTGACCCACCTTGGCAGTGAGCGCCAGATAATCGTTCAGTTGCCGTTCGTCTACCTGGAAATGCTGCGGATCTAGCGGAGCTAGCTGCATGTCCGACTGGCGACGCGCGGGGCGGCTGGGCGATATGGTTTTAGGATCACTCACTTGGTTGTGGACGTACGCTTAGGTTGGTGCCTTCGCTTAGGTAGAAAGGATACACCAGGTTGTACCGGGTGTTGGCCGAAATGATCTCGTAGGTGACTTTGATGTAGACTACCCCGTGCAGCAAGCCGCTGTCATCCAGCGCCACGCTGATCAGGTTGACGCGCGGTTCGTGCATCAGAATGGCATGCGAAATAGTGTCCTTGATGTCTGCTTGCAGCTCCGCTCCATTCGACCCAAATACCAGGGCATGCAGCTTAGTGCCGTAGTCATATTCCATCACCCGTTCGCCCACTTTGGTGTCAAAGAGGATCTTCAGGTTCTCCTTCACATTCTCCGCATTGGCCGTCATGGCTACCGAGTTGGTCTCCCGAACGAACTGCGGCGGAAATCCCCACCCGATGCCTAAAAACGTATGATCTTCCATAGCTTATCCTCCTATCATGACTGTGGGCATTCCTAGCACAATGCTTCCTCCGTGGGCGGTGGAATCGCCCATACGGGCCGCAGGCATTCCCCCTATCAGTACCGTAGCCGAGCCCTTCACAATGGAGTCGGGCGGGCCTACGCACACACACATATCACCTACTTTGGCCGCAGGCATATTCCCAATCAGCACCGTCGGCATACCGGGACCCACTATGGGGCCACCCACATGCGGTATCGGCGGGACCGCAGGGGTCTGCATAGGGCAGGTGTGCATATCGGTAAGGCGTGCGGCAGGGGGCATCTTTTTTTTAGTTATGAGTTATTAATTATTAGTTGTAATATTCAAGAGGTTCTTATTGCCTGATAAACAGAGGTTTATTGATTTCTCTTGAAAGAGGTTTGGTGTTTTGTTTTAAGTTTTTAAATAATTCATGATTCATAATTCATAATTATTCACTTTTAACTATACACTGTTCACTGTTAATTAATCTTGACCAGCGCTCCTTTGACTTCACACATGGCGCCGCCTTGAAGGGAGGCTTGCGCGGAACTCTTGAGGGCCAGCTGCATATCCGCAGCCATCTCTATTTGCGGGGCTTTGCCCGCTACCTTTTGGTCGCCTTTTATATTCACGGCCATGCCCTGGATGTCTACTCCCTGGCTGCCTTTGATGGTTACCTTCTTCGGACTGTTGATCTCAATCCCCGAACTGCCCAGCACTATCTTGTTGCTGTTTTGGTCTTGCAGGGTGATGCCCTTGTCTTTATCGCTGATGGTGATCACGTTTTTGCCCGGAGTGGTGATGGTG
>JBCBHI010000453.1:0-4723 GCA_038525885.1 Bacteroidota bacterium | reverse complement strand
GGTAATGGCGTTCTCCTGACCAGAGGTTCTGAAACCCAGTCAGAGGCCTACACCTTTACCGAAGGCCCCATCTGGCATGATCTTAATCATACCGTCCAGGGTGGCGGAGGCATTATAGAAGTCAATGGGGTTTCCGTTATTCTTAATGCGCATCTCCTCCTGATGGGGGAACCAACTCATCGAGTAATTAAACACCTGGGCATCCGGGTAACTCGCGGTACCTAAGGGCCCAGGCTTAATTATAGCATTGACCCCGGTTTCGGTGTACACGGAATCGTCGTAGAAGGTGAACTGCTCTGACTCCAAGGTCGCGGACAGGTATTCAATCGTACCGTTTGCTTGCAGGCCATTGCGGTCCATGATGATTTCATTATAAACGGTGCCCTTGCCATCATACAAGGGAAGGCCCTCCGCAGGTACCGTATGCTGAAATCCTAAGATGTTGTCTTCCGTTACTACCAGTTTTTCCTGAATAGGCGGAAGGATCCCGTTGGAATAGAAAGTACCCGGGAAGCTAATGGCACCAGGGTCCGAATCGGCCAGGGAGTCAATCTTGAACGGCGGAATCACATAGTACAAGGATTGATCATAAACTCCGCCCAACACCGAGGGATCATCAAAATATACGATTGCCCCTTGGTTGGCGTCGAACACAGGGTAATCCGAAAAATCCTTGGCCCCTGACTTATTGTTGGGTCGGTTGATGTATATGGTACCTGCCGTAGCCCCAACATTCATGCTGATGTTGCTATTAGCCAGGGCAGAATCTGAATTTACCCCTACCAACTGGTTATCAATCAGTTTCCGCTGTACGTTACCGTTTTCATCCACCACCTCAATGAAAAAGCGGATGGAGTCAATTTTGGTAAGGTCTACCAGGAAAGCGTCATACTTGAAGGTGAAATCCTCCCCGATAAACTGAAAGTTGCCCACCTGTAGTTGCCCATCGAACTTAAAGTCCCGGTCTCCTACCAGGGTGATCGATTCGTTTTCCGGTTCTATGTAGGTATCCAGTTCTTCGGAGATATTGAACCTCGGGATTCCCCGGATGGTCAGCTCATTAGTCGCCCGGTTTATGGTAGCATTTCGCTCACCAGGGGACAAGGAAGGAATGAACATATCGTCATAATCCTTCTTACGGAATTTGGCCCGCACATAGTGCCAGGTTTTGTCCAACAGAGTGATCTCCGTGGTATGAGCATCATACTTTACAAAGCCGCGGGCGTGCAAGATTTTGGCGGCACCTGTCAGGCGAGCCTGCGAAAGACCCGTCTGTTCTGCCAGGTCCTCTAGGTAGAAGGTGTTAGAACGCACCTTGCGGGCATAGCTGGTATAGACCAGCATGGGTTGGAACCCATAGGTGATGCCGAAGTAGTCAAAATCGCTTTCGCTGAAATAGTCCTTGGACTGAAATATAGCCGGAACCTCATTGGTGGCATTCAGAATGGTAATGTCTACGGTATCGGTATTGAGATCCCAGTACACCACATCCGTGTAAAAGTCCATCCCGTAGAAGGATGCACTCCAAGGGTGGTTTTTGAAGTCGTTATCCGGGCTTTGTACCGTTAGGTGCCGGATGGGTACGGTGTACCTAAACTTAACCATGGGGTGGTATATGGAATCTGCCCCCTGGTAGATGGCTACAGTAGCCCGGGGAGTGGTGAGCTCATATCCGTCCCTTTCGAAGGTGAAGCGCTTGGCTTTCGCCCGAAACATGAGATCACCGGTGCTGTCGCGGGCCGTGAGGATGGAAAACCCCTCGTTGAGAGAGCTGGTATTCACATGCTGCCCTTCCATACCAAACCCACCCTCGTAGGTCAGAATAGGATCGCCCAAGGCGATGATTTCCACCTGAGCATCGTACGCCATAAAGCGAGGAAACTTGGCCGCAGAAGGCGTCCGGTGTCTTCGGCTTTGAAAGTCAAAAATACCCTTGGTAGGGTGCTTGATGTAGCCATGGTACATCAAGGTCACATTCTCCGCACTCACTTCCGGGCGGGAAATATCAAAGTTGTATATGCCAAAATCAGCGTATACATTTTCTGCGGGCAGGCCCGTAGAGGTCCAGTCAAAGCGGCCCCCGTTGCCATCCCACATATTCGTGGTCATCAGCAAATCGCCCGTAGTATTTTGGATAATCACCGAATCCCACCGGGTACCCATCACCAGGTTCACGTTTTCCAGGTGCATTACCGGCCCTTCCTTGGGCAAAGCCACTTCCTCGTAGGCAGAGAAATCATCAAAGCTCTCCTCTTCTACTACCTCTTCCTCAGTGGAGCCGGTATCCCAATCGTCCCAGTCGCTTGACCATTCCGAATTGTCCTCTTCAGATTCTTCCCAGGAGCCCCACGGGTCCTCTCCGGTATCGTCGGTTACTTCCTCCTCCGGTTCTTCGGTATAGTCGTAGTCATCTATGTAGTCTAGTGTGGCGGGAGGGTAAAAGGAGAAGGACACTTCGCCATCAAAGGCATGTAATCGGTTAAAATTGGTCTTGTATAGCTTATCCTGTTCCAGATACAACCGGGCGGTCTTCAGGACATTCAATAGCACATCGCTCTTGTAGTAGGTGGCCGTTTGGTCAATCATGTACAAGAGCGAATCATACTGAGGGCCATCTAGTATGGGGTGGTTAGCCCCTGCTACTAACACGCCTACCAGCTCAGAAATATGAGGCGTGCGGCGGTACCCCAGATCTACGAAGTGTTGGGTCAGATTGCGGATGGAATCCTTACGGCCATTGAAGGCCCGGCTGTACCAGGTAGCGTAAAACTGGTTGCCAGCCTGCTTTGCTTGCGCATTGCCTTGCACCATCCATGTTTTGAACTCGATTGCGAAGGAATCGGGCTCTACCGAAAAGGTTTGGGACCACGCTACGGAGGAAGTAAAACATAACACCCCCAGTACCCACCTGAGCTTATTCATACCACACTGATTATTAGGAATATATAATCTAACGAATACCCTTCCCAAAATGGTGGGTATAAGGGCATCTTTTCACGGAAAAATTACGTGCGAGGTCTAACTTTTCTTCCTCAAGTGCAAACAAGTCCAGTGATCACGGACTTCTTGGGCCATTAGTTCCAGGCCTAGTGGGTTGGCAACCGCTAGCAACTGATCTACATCTTCCGCATAGAAACCGCTCAATAGAAGATCGGCACCAGGTAAAAGTAACTCCGAGTAAGTCGGAATTTCCTTCAGCAGAACATTCCGGTTAATGTTGGCCAACATGAGATCATAGTGCCCTTCTGGCTGTAGCTGGCTAAGGCTGCCGTAATATACCTGCACGTATCCGCAGTCATTGGTTTGGCAGTTCTCCCGGCAGTTTTCTACCGTCCAGTCCTCTACATCATTGGCCTCAATATGGGCCGCCCCTAGTTTGCCAGCCATTATGGCCAGGATGCCGGTGCCGGTGCCTACGTCGTAGACCCGCTTGCCGGCAATAGCCAGCGGTAGCATACGCTTGAGCATCAAGTGGGTAGTGGCATGGTGGCCGGTGCCAAAGCTCATTTTGGGATTGATGACAATCTCGTGGGCCACTTCCGGATCAGGCTCATGGAAACTGGCTCGCACCAGCACCTGATTGTCTACCCGAATGGGTTCGTAGTTCTTCTCCCATTCTTCGTTCCAGTTTTGCTGAGCAATCATTTTGACTGAGAAGTCAGCTTTCACATCGGGATACGCCTCACTCAGGTCCTTGAGCAAATCCGGTTGGAAAGACAATAGGGGTATGTAGGCTTGTACCCCTTCTTCGGTATCCATGAAACTTTCGAAGCCCTCATCAGCCAACTCGGCGGTAAAAATTTCCCGGAAGTCTTCCGGGCAAGTCACAGTGACTTCGATATAGTCCATACCAGGTATTTAAGGGCAACCCGCCCTATGTTCGTATTCGGTAAAATAAACAATAAAGTCGGCCTTATTGGGGGAAGATATCTGCTTGAGAATATGATGAGCTTCAAACGAATCGGTGGTCTCATGCCAGTGCCCACTGGCATCAGCATACAGGGGGTTTTCTTCCCAAAAAACCACCAGATCCGCAGAAAATTCGGATTCTTCCACATAGAAGGTGTAGTCTACCGGTTTGTCACCTGTTTCTAAATAAATGTACCCGAACAGGTCGCAAATGCCAGATGGGGGAACCCTCGCCAACTCATTAGCAGGAGTAGCCCCTGTAAAGCCTATTAACAAGAAAAGGAAAACTACACTTCTGTGGAATACGGTCATTAAGCCATGGATTTGACAATCTCTACAAACTCGCGGCTTTTTAGAGAGGCTCCACCCACGAGTCCTCCGTCTACATCTGGCTGACCAAACAGTTCGGTGGCATTCGCTGCTTTCACACTTCCTCCGTAGAGAATGGAGATCTCATCGGCTATTTCCTGACCATATTTGCTCGCCAAGTGAGCGCGTAAGGCCGCATGCATATCTTGGGCCTGCTGCGAGGTGGCCGTTTTGCCGGTACCGATGGCCCAAATGGGCTCATAGGCAATCACAACTTTTTGGATGTCCTCAGCCGAAAGGTGGAATAAGCTCTCAGTAAGCTGCTTCGATACAAAATCAATTTCCGTACCAGCTTCGCGAATCTCCAAGGATTCACCACAGCAAAAGATGGGGGTGATTTCTCCGGAGATAACGCTATCTACTTTGGCCGCCAAAAGCTCGTTAGATTCGCCCGCATGCTCTCGGCGCTCACTGTGACCCAAAATGATGTATTCTACCCCCACCG
>JBCBHI010000452.1:0-4726 GCA_038525885.1 Bacteroidota bacterium | reverse complement strand
AAGATGGTGGGCATCCCCTCATGCGTAAGGATGTAGGCATAGGCCATCAGCTTATTCCAAATGATATCGGTATCATGATTGGCTACAAAGGTGGCGGCCCTGAAAGGATCACGCTTCCAAAGCATATCTCCGTTCAATTCGTTGAGGTTGCCACCATCAAAAGCCGCATCCATCTTGTAGTAGGCTGCGAAGTCAAAGGCCGAGGAAGTGCGGCTAGTAGCATCTACCCACCACTTGAGGTAGCCCGCGTCGCCATCCCATAGTTCGCCTACTGAATAGCCACCCACGCTGTTTACCCACTCGCGCACTACCCAGGGGCCAAACCCCTTCACATAGTCGAAGCGCCAGCCATCAAAGCCCATGGTGTTTTTGTAGTACTTGCCTACGCCATCGCTACGTTTCCAAAGCCAGTCTTGCACATAGCTTTGACTGTGCGATAGATCCGGGAAGCCACCAAAAATGCCTTCGTCGCTGTTTCTCACCGCATTGGGGTGGAAATCATTGGCCGTGCGGAAAAACTTACCCGAAGCCGGATTGTAGTCCGTGTACGTGTTGGTGCCTGTGTAAGGATTATATTCCAAATCCCCGCCACTGTTGTGATTGATGACAATGTCCGCAATCACCTCCATGTTGTTGCTAGTTGCCCTGCTTATAAGGCTCTGCAACTCGCTTTTGGAACCAAAGCGGGTTTGGGTACTTCCCATTTGGTTGTACTGACCAAAATCATAGTAGTCGAAGGGGTCATACCCCATGGAGAAGGCTCCATTTTGCGCTTTGGAAGCAGGGGGTAGCCAAATGCGACTGATCCCGGCACTGTTCCAACTTGAAATTTTACCTCGAACGGTATTCCACCAAGTGCCTCCGGCTGGTACATCCCAGTAGAAGGCCTGCATCATAATGTGCCCTCCCGCCCCGGGGTTGGCACCTGCCGCACCGTCTCGGTGCCATTCTTCGGTTACATGCTGAATCTCGTTTTCATTGGCACGAGGCTCAACCTCCGTCACTGCCTCCTCTTCTGGCATACAGCCAAAAAGGAGGCCTGCTGTGAGCGCTGGAAGCATCCAGTGCGCACGGTTCAATTGGGTAATTTTCATAGAAGTGTAGGTAAAGGGTTATTAGAAAAAATTCTCGACTCGGGGGCCGATTGAGTCCCTTTTTCAGGAAAAAACAATGAAACCCTTTCCAACCCTTCCCATGAAAAAATTCAAAAAAGGTCGGTAAGAAAGATGCAATTGGTTTTCGATAGCTAAGGTGCATCAGCTTCATGTTTCAGTAGTCTTTAGGTATAGGAAAGCTGACACCTTTTTCACAAAAAATTCAAACGAACGGGATAAAAAATTAAACAAAATGAAACGAAAAGGTTTGCGCAAAGGAATTCTGGCATTTCAGATTTACAACTACTGTTTAAACAAATACCTTAATGAGGCGGGTAAAAATTTTACAGAGGTTAATTTCTAACAAAGATAATTCTTGCCAAAATATGCCTTACCCCATAAAACTTCGACGAACTTAAAAATTGACTCGACGAAACTAAGAAGCAGAAATATTGAAATAGTTATAAAAACTATGCCTGCTGTATTTGTCTGCGGATACGGCTCAGGCTCTCCGGGGCAATACCTAAATAGGTAGCCAGGTGCTTCAAAGGTACCCTTTGTATCAGTTCCGGGGCTTCGGTCAGTAGCGATTGATATCGGTCGCGGGCTTGCTCGTATTTCGCCACCTTCATTTCTTCATCCGTGGCAGCCGCTACCTCTGCCAGTAGCTTTCTTATCAGCGTATTCCATTCGGGCACCCTACCATATAGCTCGTCCATTTGCTCACGGGATATCCGCCACAGTGCACAAGGCTCCAGGGTTTGTATATTTTCCTGAGCTGGGAGTTGCCGGGCAAAGCTCTCGGTACTCGTGAAAAGCTGAGGGGCCAAGCTGAAGTATTTGGTGCGGTCCACTCCATCATCCCAAACGAAAAACCGAACCAGCCCCTGCTCCAAGAAATAGAAATGGGAGCACACCTTACCCTCTTCTAGCAGCAAAAAATGCTCTGGCACCTCTACCCTTTCAAAAAAGAGGAGGGTATTTGCCCACTGGGCATCAGTAAAAGAGAAAAACTGCTGGCAATAGGTGCGAAAGGAATGATCCTGCATAGGTAAACAACACGCAGGTGTGGCTAGGGTTTTGCCATACGCTCCGCAAAACCTGCCAGTAGCTGTACGTAATCACGGTGGCCGGCCTCTAGCTCGTCTACCCAAATAAACTCATCCGCAGTATGAGACCGGGCAGAATCTCCGGGGCCCATCTTTAGACTGGGAACGGGTATCAATGCCTGATCTGACAAGGTAGGTGACCCGTAGGCTTCGCGCTCCATCGCTAGGCCTGCCTGCACCAAAGCGTGGCTGTCAGGAATACCCGAGGGCTGCAAACGGGTACTGCGTGGCGTTAAGGTACTTTGCATGTGCTCTTGCAAGATAGCCAGCACCTCTTGGTTGGTATAGGCATCGGTGGTGCGTACGTCTAGGGTGAAGGAGCACTCGGCAGGCACTACGTTATGCTGTGTGCCCGACTGTATGATGGTAGCCGTGGCTTTTACTTTCCCCAACCATTCTGACTGCTTGGGAAACTCAAATTGGCGTAGCCAAGCAATATCATCCAACGCCCGGTACAGGGCATTATCTCCTTCTTCGCGGGCTGCATGTCCGCTCCGCCCTGGGGCCAGCGCATCGATCACCATCAGGCCTTTTTCTGCCACGGCCAGCTGCCCCAGAGTAGGCTCCCCTACCACTGCAACATCGATGGCTGGCAGATGAGGAAACAGAGCTTCCATACCTCCTTTGCCAGAGATTTCTTCCTCGGCAGAGGCTGCAAATACCAGATTGACCTCGGCTAGGGGCTCTGCTACATAATGCAAAAAGGTAGCCAGCAGGCTGATTAAACACCCTCCGGCATCGTTGCTACCCAAGCCATATAACTTGCCCTCCACCACTTCCGGCACAAAGGGATCCCGTGTATATCCGGCATTAGGCTTCACAGTATCGTGGTGCGAATTCAGCAATACGGTGGGCCGACCATCCTGGTTGTGGGGGGAGCTCGCCCAAACGTTGTTGCCATGCCGCTGGGGAGACAAACCAGCCTCACGCAGCCACTCTTCAATCAAACGAGCGGTATTATCCTCCTCACGGGATAGCGAGGGAGTGGCAATCAACTGGCTGAGCCAGTCTACCAATTGGGAACGGTCCTTCACAGTAGTATGCTTAAAGTGATCACCCAAGAATACGAACTTTGCTGCACTATGCCACTGCCATAGGCAGGGGTTGATATGCTAGTATGTGGCCCTATCTTTGTATGGGCTTCATTCTCATCAACCGCACAGCCTTCGTTTTATTGAATATGCTTTTTCGTCTGTACACCTTCAGGGTAGTTTTTCTGATAGCCGTACTCTTAGCCTGTGTGGGCCTCACTCCTTCCCTGTTGCGGGCGTTGGAGATGAATAACTCCCTGGAGGTCTGGTTTCTGGAAGATGCCCCTGCCCTAAAGGTATACCGCGATTTTCAAGCTCATTTCGGGAGTGACGAGGTCATCATCATGATCTACCATGATGAGGCAGGGATCATTACCCACCAGTCTCTCAATCGGCTGGCGGCGGTCACCGCGGCTCTTGACTCCCTACCGGACGTAGCCAATGTGTATGGCCTTGCCAATGTGCGCCTGATTGAACGCACGCCCGTGGGGCTACGCTCCTCTTTCCTGCTGGACTCGCTAGGCCCTATGGAAGACCGCCTGGCCACTTACCCATGGCTGGAGGAGCACTTTCTCAACAAGGACCACACGGCCACCAGGCTCTTGATTCAGCTCAAGGCCGACAGCCAGTTGGATACCCGGCGGGGCCAGATCATTCAGGAGATCCGGAAGGTATCCGAAACCCATTTGCCCCGGCCCTCGGTGGCGCTTGGCGGCGTAGGAGTCATCTTCGAAGGCCTCAACGAGGTATCCCTTACAGAGTTTAGCAAGTTTTTGGGCCTGGCCTATCTGGTCATGTTTCTATTGCTGATCTTCCTATACCGCAATGCCTACATTGTGATTTTGGCCATCGGGGTCATCACCTTAGCCAGCTACATTACCCAGGGCTTCTACGGTCTGGCCGGCCTGCGGCTCAACATGATGAGTACGCTCATCCCGGTTATCCTGACCCTACTGGGGCTAATCGATGTGATCCATATCGTCAATGAACGGGCCCATTTGGCTCAGGCTAGCGAAGATAACTTACGCAAGGCCCTTACGGCATTGAAGAGTGTTTGGAGGCCTTGCCTGTTCACTACCCTTACTACCATGGCAGGTTTTTTATCCCTCCTGCTTACCCCCATGCCTATCCTTCGGCAATTCGGGTTGTTTAGTGCCATTGGGGTGTTCTTGTGCCTCATTTTCAGCTATCTGCTGGGCGTTTTCTTCTTGCCACGGGTTACTCAACTGAAGCGTTTCAACCTATCCACTGCTGGTCTTTGGACAGCCCTCTACCGCCGTAGAATGGGGCTTGGCATTGCCGCAGGGCTGCTCACGGTACTCTCGCTAGCTGGTTTATCGAAAATCAAAGTGGACACCTACACCCTAGGCTATCTGCCGGAAAGCCACCGGGTGGTACAAGACCATAACCAAATATTGGAGCACTGGGGTGACTATATGCCTCTGGACTTCCTGATAAAGGTTCCGGACAGCACCTCGGTATTTCAAGGCCA
>JBCBHI010000451.1:0-4749 GCA_038525885.1 Bacteroidota bacterium | reverse complement strand
TTTACCGCCGATCCCGCCAGCAAAATGATAGAGAAAGGCGGTAAAGACTTGGTCGTGGTCGGGATTGGGCAACATGGGCCGATCCGTACCCATTTCCAGGTCGTTGCCGTATAGCAAGGCCTCTTTGGTATCGTGTACCGCCCCCCAGTCACTGATCACGGCCCCTTGGAAGCCATATTCTCCTTTCAGGACCTCGTTGATCAGGTATTCATGATTGGTAGCATGCTGACCATTTACTTTGTTATAAGCTCCCATAAAGGACCAGGCATCCGCCTCTACCCCCGCTTTGAAGGCGGGCAGGTAGATTTCTCGCAAGGCTCGTTCGCCTACAATGGCATCGATGGTAAAGCGCTCTGTTTCCTGATTGTTGGCTACGAAATGCTTCACACAGGTAGATATCCCCTGGGATTGCACCCCTTGAATGTACCCGGTGCCCATTTGGGCGGTGAGGTAGGGGTCCTCGCTGAGGTACTCAAAGTTTCGGCCATTGAGCGGACTGCGAATAATATTCAGGCCAGGGCCTAGCAGCATGTGCTTGCCACGGGCTTTGGCTTCATTGCCCAATACGGAACCGTAGGCATGGCCCAACTCGCGGTTCCAGGTAGAGGCCAAGGCAATACCCGTAGGCATATAGGTGTTCTTGTCCTCTTCCGTTTCGTCGGGCACCCAGTCACGGCCATGCTCATGGCGCACCCCGTGCGGTCCGTCGGACATCACCAGCTCGGGTATGCCCAACCGCGGAACGCCCCCGGAGGTAAAGGAAGAGCTAGCGTGGATCATGGCGATCTTCTCCTCCAAAGTCATAGCCGCTACCAGCGAGTCAATATCCTCGATGGTGGCGGTGGTTTTGGTGAAATTATCACCGTTTGGTTCTTGATTTTTGGTGGTTTGGCAGGCCTGGATTACTAAGGCCAGGACAAGTGGCAGGACGATTAACAGTCTGTTGTTCATGAGGAATTGGCTTCGATGCTTGGAACTGAAAAGTAGGAAACCTTGATGGGGAAACCACTCAGCTTTGTACCAAACTACGGTGCCATTTGTGGCATACGGTGATGGAGGTTCTCGTGGATGAAGAGGAACGAATCCAGGCCTACATTTTTTACACAGTAAGTACCAGAATATGACGTTTTGCCGATATTAGCCTAGGCTGTGAGGATTATGAAAGAGCAAATAGCAAAATACCTAGCCCGATTTGGTATCACTCATAAGGAGGAGGTAGCCTCCATCACCCAACATATGGACCTGATGGAGTGTAAAAAGGGGCAGGTACTGCTCCAAGAAGGGACACTGGCGCGTGCTTGCTATTTCATCATCCAGGGGTGCATTCGCCAATATCAACTGGTAAACGGAGAAGAAAAGTGCCTGGATTTCTTCCTGGAAGATAGTGCCGTTATTGTGTACGACAGCTATTTGCACGGTAAGGTATCGCAGTATGCCCTGGCCTGCGTAGAGGATAGTATTCTGTTGGCTGGCACCCGCGAGCAGGAAGAAGCCCTGATGAAGGAGCATCCTCGCTTGCAATTTTTCACGCACAGGTTCCTGACGGAGGACTACAATAAAGTGCAAAACCGATTGGCTTCTTTCGTGAATTTAAGTGCCGAGGAACGGTATCAGTGGGTAGAAGAAAATCACCCCCAGTTGCTCAACCGGGTACCGCTACGGTACCTGGCTAGCTACATAGGGGTGACTCCTGAGTCCTTCAGCCGGATCAGGAAGCGAATTCAGCTTAAAGCATAGCCGGGCGTGGGGATGGCTGGGAAGTAAAGGAACGGCCGATAATCACCGCGCCCCACACCCCTAGCAGGATCTCAAAACTCATGGCGCTGACCAGAACGGTACTAGGCACGCCGTCTAGGAAAACACTGACCAAACGAGCCAAGCCATAGCCTAGGAGATAAAAGCTGGTAATGAACAGGGCAGTCCACCGAAATCTGGGGGCTAGCAGTCCTGCAATGGCGATGGCTCCGGCCAGCAGAATAACGCCACCCATCCCCCGGATTTCGCTCAAAATATTGGGTTCCTGGGCGATCTGGATGCCTGCGGAGGCCTCAAAAGCAATGGGGTTGAACAATAAACTAAGGCCGATAAACAGGCCTGCCAGGCCAGCAATGGACAAAAGGAGTTTTTGGACGAATACGGATTTCATGAGTCATCAACTGTTTTTGTTTGGACCCAAATTTTGCCCCGCTTCGGCTCAATTCTCTTGACTTTAGGTAAGAAAGACCGCGGACGGAAATTATTCGCCAGAGGGTTCCCATATGGTGGCCTCAGCTTCTATTTCCACCCGGTAGCCCTCCCCTACCAGTCTGGCCTCTACCAGCGTATTCGCGGGCAAAATGTCACCGAAACGTTCCCCGTGTGCACGTGCAATGGGTTCCCAGTCCATCACATCATCTACAAAAATCCGGGTGCGGTCTACATCCTCTAAGGTGCCGCCCAAGGAGATAATGGCCCCCTCCAGCTTGTCGATGACAAAATGGGTTTGAGCCTTCAGGTCCTCTCCGCCAATCAACCGGTCTCCATGGGTAGCCGTAGTGCCCGAAACCTTGATGGTGTTGCCCACCCGAATGGCCCGGCCATAACCGGCCATGGTTTCCCAATACGTGCCACTGGATACTATCTGACGGCCATTCTTTTCAATGACGGGGTATGGCTTGGGAAAGCCCTTTACATGGTGGCTCAGGTCGCCGGAAGCGGTAAGGAAGGGTGGTTTGCGGTATTCGTCCCCACAGTCGCCAGGGATAGCACGAAAATCTGCCAAATGCTCTGCAATCCAGCCCACTTCCTGTTTAGTCAGCTCAAAAGCAAACAGCTTTTGGTTCTCCTCAATATGGTTGGTCCGGCCCAGGCGCGTGCCCAAAATTACACTGGCAACATGGGGTTGGCCCAGTATGTATTGGGAGGCCACATTGGCTATGGAAACATTATGTGTGTCCGCGATACGCTTTAGGGTCTGTAGCAGCCCCTGGAAGGACTGCCAGCTGCACGCTTGGTCAATAAAGCGCTTGTACTTCATCTGTGACCAGGTCATCTCCTCGGTGATGGCAGGCTCCGGCTGCCCCAGCCAGCGCTCACTCAGAAACCCACCAGCCACGGTGCCAAAGGCCAGCAATTTAACTCCGTACTGCTCACATACGGCTTTCATTTCGCCTGAGGCTCGCTGGTCAAGTAGCGAATAGCACACTTGATTGCTCACCAGCTCAATGCCGCTGGACAGGGCAATTCTGAGATGGGCCGAATCAAAATTGGTCACGCCCAGGTGCCCGATCAGGCCTTCCTCCTTGAGCTTTTGCAGCTCAAAAAGGGTATCGAGCCAAGCAGGATCTGGGTAGCTCCAGGCGTGGTACTGCAGCAAGTCTAGCTGTTCCGTTTGCAATCGGTCCAGCGCTTTTCGTACCGCAGCCCTTACCACTTCGGGCGATACAGCCCCCGGCTCCGGCACCCACTTGGTAAGCATTTGGGTATTGGCATCCGGTTGTTGCTGCCGAAAGGTTCCCGCAATTACTTCGGCGGAGCCGTAGTGATCGGCCATATCAAACGTAGTGAAACCCGCCTCTACCAAAGGGCCCATAGCAGGTGCAGTGGTATCAGGGTCCAGGGTGTAGCCGCCCCTTTCCATATCGGCAATTTGCCATAGGCCATTAATCACCCGAGAGACGCTAAGGCCCGGAGCTAGCTGATACTGGGTTTGCATGATTACGATCGTGGTTTTTAGTGAATGGATTAAGGGATGTGACGTAGCGACTAAGGTAGGCAAAGTAGCCTACTAGGCTGAAAAGATTGGGCTAGGAAGGACAAAATATGTGCAGGGATACCAAGGTGTTGTTGGGCAACTTCTTCCGCTGGGAAAAAGGGGAACACAGAGGACACGGAGACGACTCAGAGGAAGCAGGGATTTTTATAAAAAAGTGGAGAAAAAAGAGACGGAGTAAGAAGTCGGCTACCCTATAAAGCCACTAGCAGTAAATAGCCGTCACTACCGAGGTCCTTCGCTGCCGCTTTGGGTTACTGGATAATGATGCCCTGGGCCAAGAATTTGTCTTATTCTATCTGACTTGATGCATATATTGCTAAAGCATGGGTGATTTTGATAAAATCCTGAAAGAAAACGTTGAAAAGCTGTTCATCCCTTTGTCAGAAAAGCTTTTGGGCATCCAGATTCGCTCAACCCGAGAGGTGAAGGAAAAGCTGCAAACCACCATTGAGCGGGAGCCAGATTTTCTGAAATGGGTCACGGACGAAAAGGGAGAAGAGTATCTATTGCATCTGGAGTTTCAAACCCAAGACGACCCGAAAATGATGTACCGCATGGCAGAGTATAAAGCCCTCTTGCTACGCAAATTTGAGGTGCCTGTCCGCCAATTTGTGCTCTATCTCGGTCCGGGAAAGTCACAAATGGAAACCCAGCTCCCCAAAGGGCAGGAAATAGTCGGTTACACCCTGAAGAACCTGAGTGAAGTACCCTGGGATCAATCGATTAGATCTACCGTGCCCGAGGAAATTCTGTTGGGCATATTAGGAGATTACCCACGGGAAGAAGGAAAGGTAGTAATCCAACGAATTGTGGAACGCCTTTGGGAACTGCGTACGGATGAGATTACCCGACAGCGGTACTTACAACACTTGTTGATCCTCTCTCGTTTACGTAATTTAGATACCATCGCAAAAGAAGTAGCACGCCAAATGCCTATTACTTACGACATAGAGAAAGATAGCTTTTATAAAGAAGGCCTAGAGAAAGGGTTGGAG
>JBCBHI010000450.1:0-4759 GCA_038525885.1 Bacteroidota bacterium | reverse complement strand
CTCGTACTCCAGGAGCAAATTCTTATCCTGGGGGAGATACCATTGATCCGATACTAACAGCGGAAATGACTCCGGATTACCGATGGGTGGTATGGGTTGAATTTGAAACTCCTGAGAATCCAGGCCAAAGACGGCGAGTTGGTTTTGTACATAATGTACACAATCAGTCCCATAACCGAGCGTTTTTTATGGGTAGTATCCCTTGGTTATTAACTGTAGGGAGGCTAGATCTTATTGGTGGCGATTTCAACAGAAAACCTTTCAGTGATAGTCCAAGAGGTCGACCATCACCAGTGTATTATTATCACAGCATGGATATCCGTAACCCAGGGCGTACAAATCCAGCCAAGGGCCCGGCCATGGGAACCAGTACTATCAAGTATGATAAATTTTATGATTATTTCGTATCAAGCCAACTTCATGTAGACCCGCCTCCACTTTTTGATGCCAACCATCAGACTCATCCTGCAAATACCCGCCCAATCAAGGCTCCGGTTTATCTGACCCCAGATTATTCATTCGAAGATGCCAACTTTGCAGTAAGAGCATTACGAGAAGCAGTAAGGGTAGGAAACCGCTATAACCAAGATTTAGTCATTCCTGTAGTAGCCATGAACGTAGTGAATGCTGCCATGGCTTCGCTCGCTGTTACTTTCCCTATCCATATACGAGATGTACCTACTGCTTTTAATGTCCCAGCTGTGGGAGGATTTTCTGCCGAATCATACATTGCTTTAGGTGTAGTAGCTAGGTCAACAGCAATAGCCATTGCTTCCTATAAAATTATCCAGGCCCTTTACCAAAATCAGCCTCAATGGCCGGGTTTAAATGAGCTACATGATGATGTTTTGGCGGCTAACCTTTTGTGTTTTTCCAGTGCTTGCGCAGTGCAGGCTATTGGACTCCATTTACCCCACAATTTAGGTGAAACGGCCTCTTGGATTATTGATGATGCGTTTCAAAATAACATAGCCAATAAGCAAGGTTTGGCAGCCGCATTAGTGGCATTGTTAGGCAGTCCCAACCCTCGTGGCATAGCTAGGATGCAGAGAGCCCTGTATCCCGGTGAATTCACTCATGCTCAAGCGAATCTAAACCACTGGAGTCCCTTGCTTGAAAGCAGGCTTCCAATTCCAGAGCAACTGGCAGCCGCAATCTTGGGGGACGGGTGGGCCAATCCTGGAGTTGACCAAAATGAAATAATAAGAATTCTGGATGAACCCCATCTTGTTCCCATACCGGTAGATCTACATAATGCATTAAGGGTTTTGGGTAATCCACCGAACACTGCGGCAACAGATGGGCGGATTCCCATTCCCTATCCGCTTTTTACTGAGGCAATTAGAAGAATAAACTTGGAAAAGGATGCCAGATTAGCGGGTGCTGTCGAGGGTGCTATCCCACACAAAAGCATTTTTACTGTTCTTGTTGGGCTTATGCAGCAAGTAAATCAAGGGAATTTTGCTCCCGGACAACCTCATTTACAGGATCATCGGATTCAAAACCTAGCCGATCCCATGCGGCTTACTCTGGTGGGAGGTCCTCCTCTTAACACTAACGTAGGGCAAATTGGGAGGCAAAAAGCTCAAGATGTATTGGGTCTTCGAGGCTTAAGTGGTGTAGTTAGAGAAAGTGGCAATGAAATAGTAGGAGCCTTGAATGGATTTGCTGGGGGTGGCCAACCCATTAACCTAGATGATAGCATAATTGAATGTGCTATTGCTAGTTTGGATGCTGCCACCTTTGTGGCCAAAAGTGCAGTGATGGCTGCTCAAGCCCTAAATACTCCTATTTCTCCCGAGCTATTCTTGGCTGCCAATTCGGTGGGCCTAGCCATAACTGGCAGCGACCACCGTGGGGTGGGTATCATTATCAACTAACTCTACGCTAACCCTACCCTCATGAATTTTAATGCCCTGTCGGAGATTGTCCAGCGACAAAAATCCGGTACCCGGTTTCAACTGATTGCCTCGGACTATGAGTCCCACGCCATTTCCTATTTGTTTCAGCGTTGGCATCCCGCAGCCAAATGGGTGATCAAGCAGGCTACGCTCAGTTCTACAGATTCCTCGATCACCGTATCCGGGGTTTTGGCCACAAGGTTTCTCTCTCAGAAGAACCTGCGAGTAATGGCGGTCTTTACTCTGGTAGAGGAAGTAGCCCAGGTGCGGTTCACGCTGGACGGATTCCCGGAAGGATGGAAAATGGAGGATGCTTTTTCCGCTACCCAAGGTTCTATTACCAATCAGTTCAAGTTCTTCGTTCCTACCTTTCATCTGGACTCACAAAAGCCAGATGCGCTGGATGAAAATTTCCAAACCGAGTTTGGATACTTATCCAACCGACCGGTAACGGCGGAGCAGCTCAAGCAAGGGCTCAGCTTTGAGGCTTCATTATACCTACGTGATTTACCGGAATCGCTGCGGTGGTTTTTTGCTGGAGACACACGGGAGAAGCTTGCACTGAGTGGCAGCATTACGGTGACCAAAAACCGGCCTATTTATTGGCTCCAAACAGAGCCCGTGAACTTTACCTTACTAGGCCGTGAGTTTCCTATCCAGCTCATGTGGCTTCGGTATGTAAAAACTAAGAGTAATGGCACCGAAACCACTACCGAAGTGGCCCAAATCCAGACCTCGCTGACACTAGGCGAAGAGGAAGATACCAAGGAGCTTACCCTGAGGGCGCAGTTTACGGCTTTGGATTTTTATGCGCTCACCCTGGAAGCTCGGATGGAACAAGGAGCCATCCTGACCTTGCCCGATCTGGCAGAGTTTCTGGGCCAGGAAAAGCTGGCAGACTTCCTGCCGGATGATTTGCCAGTGCTGGACGCTTTGGGCTTCAGAAAATTGGGGATGGAATTGGTCCCTTCCCAAGCCCAAGTACTGAGCCTGTATGCCTGGGTTGGTTTTGATGAGCCCTGGAGCTTGTTTGGAGATCTTTTTCAGATGGAGGACCTGACTTTCATCTTTGTGGTGTCCAATCCCCTCCAGGCTAGTTTGCTCCAGCTAGGGATCACGATGTACGCAGAAATGCGGCTAGGGGGTCAACCGTTTCAGGTCAGTATGGATCTGCTCACCACGCAGTTTACGGCGCGCTCCTTAGCGGGAGCCAAGGTGAACCTTACACACCTGCTTACCGGCTTTTTGGAGCTGTCGTTTGATTTGCCCAACCTGGAGGCTACCAACATGTACCTGAATGCCCTACCGCGGGCGGGGTATTTCGATTTCTCTACCACCCTTGAGAGCGACTGGGAGCTCCGGCTGGGTGGTAAAGAGAGCCTGAAAATTCAAGGGCTGACGCTGGAGGCGACTTACCAATCAAAAACCGACTATAGCCCCACGGAAGTTCAGGCCAGTTTGTTTGGTTCACTGCTTATTGGTCAGGCACAGCTCATGCTGCGTGCCGCCTACAACAGTGTGGGTAACAGTTGGAGTTTCCAAGGAGAAACGGTGGGCAACTCGGAGATTGGGCTCATACCTACGGTGAATACGCTCATGCAGGCTTTTGGGACTTCGCTACCCGACGCCCTTCCAAATATCACCTTAAGGAATCTGTCTGCTTCCTTCAGTACGGGTACTGGCGACTACAGCTTCATGGGTGAATGTACCGTGCCAGGCAAATTCCCCTTGGGAGCCAAAGAGTTTGAGTTAGACATGCGGGCCAATATCCAGTCTACGGTAGAGGCTACTACGGGCAAGCGGAGCGCGACGGGTTTCATGGAGGCGTACCTGGAGGTAGGCGATATGGAGTGGCTACTCCGGTACGAGATGGCCGAAAAAGCTTCAAAAGTGGAGGCTACCTGGCGCTCTTTGGATGAAGAGGGCCTAGGGCTTGATACCCTGCTGGATACGCTGGGGCTGGGCGCTGCCGAAGGGGTTCCTAAGGATTTAAATATCGGTCTGGCCGTGATTTCCATCGAATATGACGTTGCCCATCAATACCTCACCCTTTCGGGGGGTACTACCGAGGGTTGGGATGCCTACCTCACGGCCAGCAAGGCCTCGGGCCAGTGGGTATTCGTATTCGGTATGTCCATGCAAGTGGAGGGAGGTAAGTTGTCCTCTTTGCCGGTGATAGGTAAGGATTTAGAAATGGCTGATTTCATCTCAGTGGAGGCCGCCGGTATTTTGTTGGCCTCCGGCGATATAGATGGTTACGAGCCGCCGCCCTTGCCCGCGTTACCTGCCGTAGAGGACGGCATGGGTACCCCGTTGCCCCCAGTACAGCCGCTCAATGCCAACACTACCTTGCAAGTGACCCGGGGCTTCTCGGTCATGGCCTCGGTGGATCTGGCACCTCAGGCCTCCAAGAACAAGCCATTGAGCCTGGTACTTGATACCCTGGAAGAATCCCAATTGGTTTTCCAGATCACGTATGATGTAAACCAGGTTTCCTATTACGCTTCTCTTTCCGGAGGTATAAGCCTGCCCAATAGGCGTTCGGCGGATTTTTCTTTGAACCAAGCCTCTTTGCGGTTTCAGCAGACCGTACTTGGGCAGGTGTATCAAGTCATGGGAGGTTTCTCCTTTTCCCTGTTTGGGGAAACTCTTACAGTAACCGGAGCAGGGATTTTCGAGACCGATGGGGTAGCCATGGCGCTCAACGTAATGGCTGACGGTGACGGTATTTCGGGCCCTCCGGGATTGAAAGGATTGCGGTTGCAACAACTGGGCCTTTTGATGGGAGTAGAGTACACTCCGCCTTCTGTTACCCTGGCCTTACAAGGGCAGTTCACCATTGGGGTAGGGCAAAGTAG
>JBCBHI010000449.1:0-4759 GCA_038525885.1 Bacteroidota bacterium | reverse complement strand
GATCTGACCAACCTTACGGCCGAATCTTAATCATGAAGATTTCGAGAGACGGAATCCTAGGACTAGCTGTTGGGCTGGTCCTTGGTGCGTGTGACGCCAAAGCTCCGGCTAGAGATTCGGAAAACTTTGCCCGGGCCCGGGCTGGGCAGGAGGTTAGAAAAATAACGGCTGCACAGGTAGTAGAGGCTACCTATGAGCAAGGCCGTGCTGTGCGGGACAATACTCCGTTCGAACTCCCCCGCATTAATTCAAAAATTCAAAGCCAGGAATTCTTTGCGTACGATACCACCCAATGGTCGCAGAACCTGACCCCCAAGCTGGAACAAGTACTCCAGTCTTATGTGTATCAGCATGAAACCCAATCAGATCCCCAAGACAACGTACAAGCCTTAGGCGATTCGCTGGTAGTATATACCTTCCCTACGGATACTGGGGTTCACGTGCTTACCTACCTGAAGTCCGAGATAGTTTTGGCTATTCCGTAGCACATTCACCCTTTTCCCACCGCAACAAGCCGTTGCTCTGTGCAACACACGGATTAGAATAAGTTTTACCGTCGCATCCACAAACGGGATCGTACTCCATGGTGCAAATCATGTTGGGGTCAATCTTGCTCTGGTCAATACATGCAGTATCGTCAGAGCCGGATTGGTTGGCCTTGGGTGTGCACGCGTACACGAAGAGGAAAGAAAGTAGAATAAGCCGAATCATCAGGATTTCAGTTCTGCGTATCGAAAACAGTCAACAGTATGGTCCATAACTAAGCCGCAGGCTTGCATGTACGCATACATGATGGTACTTCCTACAAACTTAAAGCCACGTTTCTTCAAATCCTTGCTCATGGCATCAGATTCTGGAGTGGTTACCGGTACCTGGCTCATGTTCTCCCAATGATTGATAATTGGGCTGCCATCTACAAATCGCCAGATGTAGGCATCGAAACTGCCAAACTCCTCTTGGATGTCCAGAAAAAGCTGGGCGTTCTTCACCGCCCCATTTACCTTCAACTTGTTCCGAATGATACCGGGATCTTGAAGTAGAGTCTCTACTTCGGCGGCAGAATAACTCGCAACAATCTCTGGCTGAAAATCCGCAAATGCCTTACGATAGCCAGACCTTCTATTCAGAATAGTAGCCCAGCTAAGGCCTGCCTGCGCCCCTTCCAAAATCAGAAATTCGAATAGTACCCGATCATCATGCACAGGCACTCCCCACTCATTATCATGATAATCAATGTAGGCCTGATTCACCTCTGATGCCCAGCTGCACCGAATTTTGCCGTCTTGCATAGGAAAAAATGTTAACGAAGCTACAATACGAATTTCCCACGGAAAGCTTACCTTTTCATTAGTATCAAATGTACCCCGTAATGAAAATTTTTAAGCGAATTCTACTTACCCTGGGAGCATTGGTGGCTTTGCTCCTGATTATCGGATTTTTATTGCCGCGTGAGGTATCCGTTAGCCGTTCTTCGGTGATTGCCGCCCCCCAGTGGCAAGTGTTTACGCCAGTGGCGGATCTTACCCAATGGAACCAATGGGCAAAATGGAACATGTTAGACCCGGAGATGCAAATAAAGTGGGGCCAGGTAAAGATGGGAGAAGGGGCTAGCTATTCCTGGACTAGCGAACACCCCAACGTGGGAAATGGCGCCATGCGCATAAGCGAGGTAAAGGGCATGGACAAGCTGTTGATGGACATGGATTTTGATGGCCAGGGTGGAGCCACCTCTTCTTTTGTACTCACTCAGGTGCCAGAGGGCACGGGTGTTACCTGGACGATAGATATGGACATGGGCCCCGGACCCATAGGCAGATGGATGGGCCTGCTGATGGACCAGTGGGTGGGTGCTGATTTTGAAGAAGGCCTGGCTAACCTGGGCAGTTATGTAGCTAGTGCCCCAGCTCCTATGGAGGTGCGCAAGGTGCAAGTACCGGCTAAACATGTATTGGTAGTCAGTGCGAAGGCAGATCCCGATAACCTATCGGCCATGCTGGGTGAGTGTTACGGAAAAATAATGTACCACCTACAAGCCCAGGGGGTAGAAGCCAACGGAGCCCCTTTTGCCAAGTACGATTTTGCGGAAGATGGCACGGTGGATATTACGGCCGGCATACCCATCAGCGAAGCTATGGAAGGAGCAGGAGAGGTGCAATATGTAGAGCTGGCCGCCTGTGAGGCCTTGAAAGCCAACTATTTTGGTGCCTACGGTGGGGTAAACCAAGCCTATGATTACCTATCGGGCGAGATTGAGAAGATGGGCGTAGAGTACATAAATACTTCAGGGGCCCTGGGTTGGGAGGAATACATCACCGATCCGGTGCTTGAAACGGACACCGCTAAATGGTTGACCGAGGTATATATTCCTATCCGGGTGCGGGCAAATGCAGAGTTGGAAGAAGTAGCTGACTAAGGGCCGTTGGAAATTAGACGGAGTGTGTGTTTGTAAGGTGCTAACGGTTAACTTTGCGCCTTCATTAGGCACACAGTATGCTAAACAGACGCACACTCCGTATCAAAGCAATGCAAACCCTATACGCGTGGCAACGCGTGCGGGCGTCAGATTTTCAGTTGAGTGAGGATCGAATTAAAGAATCTTTTGATCCGGTGTTGGTGGCCAAGGACACCATCCCAGACAAGGGATTGCTGAAGCAGCAAGAGAAAGAAGCCATCCTGCTGTTCAAAAAGTCTTACGAAACTCCTGATTTTTCCTTTGCAGAGGAAGTGGAGGACATCGTAAAGCAAGCGGTGGTGGATGCCCGAAACTACCACAAGGAACTGAGGCAGAAGGATTTGAAGTTTTTACGTCAGCAAATGCTAGTGGGAGCAGACCAAGTCCATAACCGCTACATCCAGCTACTGCAACTCCTGGTAGAGTTAGGCCTGCAAAATGAGCGCGACTACGAAGATCGCAAGCAAAGAGCCAACCAAAAGGAAGAGGTTACTACCCTACCGAAGCTTACTTTCAAGAACAACCCCCTCCTCAACCACCTGGAAGCCCATGAGGAACTCCAGCAGCTGGTAGCGAAATACAATGTAGGTTGGGAAAACGAGCGTGATGAGGTAAGGCGTTGGTTCCGGGAGCTGGCTGGCCTGGAGTTTTTCCAAACCTACCAAAAGCTAGAAAATCCCACGGTGGAGGAGCATAGGCAGGTGCTTATGGACATCCTGAAGCAGCTCATCTTCAAGAGCGAAGCTTTGGTTCAGTTCATGGAAGATCTGGATTTGAACTGGGAAGAAAATGCCGAGGTATTGCGCAGCATGCTACGCAAAACAGTAAAGGCCATTCCCACCGATGCAGAAACCAGTTTCGAACTCATTGATTTGTCGCCCAACTGGGAAGAGGACCGTCTGTTTTTCGAAGACCTGTTTGACCATACGCTCAAAGAGGATGAATATACTGATGAGGTGGTTGCAGAACATGCCAAGAACTGGGAGTTTGACCGTATTGCCGCTACCGATAAAATCATCCTGAAGATGGCCGTCACAGAAATGATCCACTTCCCCAGCGTTCCTGTGAAAGTGACCATTAATGAATATATTGAAATCTCAAAACAATACAGCACCCCCAAGAGTAAGCAGTTTGTGAATGGGATGCTGGACGTGATTGCAGAGCACCTCAAGAATAGTGGCACTATTCGGAAAAGTGGTCGCGGGTTAATTGACAATAAGTAGATGCCAAATATAACATGAGCAAGAACACCAATACCTTGATTTCCTTCTTGGTAGGAGCCGCTACCGGCGCTGCCTTGGGCATATTATATGCTCCGGACAAGGGTTCCAATACGCGAGATCGCTTATCCTTTCAGCTAGATAAGACTCGCAAGCAACTGACCAAATTCATTGAGGATTTGCGTAAGCACAAGGAATCTTTGCCCAATGAAGCACGTTCAGAAGGAGAGAAAGTGATCAACGACGCGAAAGTGAAAGCGGAGCGTCTGCTCAGCGACGTAGATGACTTGATTGGACAGATTAAGAAAAACGATTAAAAACCATATAAAGACCGAACATGAAAAAGATTGCGGTATATACCCTCGCTTTCGCCATGGTAGGCGCCCTCACCAGCTGTGGAGACGCTGCCTATGAGCGTAAGTTGGAAAACCTGGAGCGCCGGGTGGCTCAATTGGAAAACAATGGCAATACTCCGGCTGCTATTCCTCAGCCTGTAGCTAGCCAGACCCCTGCTGCTCCCGGTGGCCTGTTGCCTACCTTCAACTTTGAAGAAACAAGCTTTGACTTTGGTACCATCCAAGAAGGAACCAAAGCCGTCCACATATTCAAATTCACCAACCAAGGCGAAGCGCCCTTGTTGATCTCAGAAGCACAAGGTTCTTGTGGATGTACTGTGCCTTCTTACCCTAAGGAGCCCATTCCTGTAGGTGGCACCGGTGAAATTCGGGTAGAGTTCAATAGCCAGGGCCGTACCGGCAACCAGCAAAAGTTTGTTAGCCTTACTGCTAACACCAACCCTTCTATTACTCGCCTTTCCATTAAGGCTGAAGTAGAAGCTGCTGCTGCCGTTCCTGCGGAATAAATCTTTACAATAACTATAAGCAATGACATTTAGCACAATTTGGTTGCAAGACGGTGCCTCCCCCTTGGGAGGCCAGGGCATTCAAAGTTTCATTTTCATCGGAGGAATGATTCTGGTAATGTACTTCTTCATGATCCGTCCGCAGCAAAAACGCCAAAAAGAAGCCAAGAAATTTCAAACCGATATCTCTAAAGGGGATACCGTGGTGACTATTGGCGGCATCCA